>DAOWHF010000199.1:0-8526 GCA_030641565.1 Methylomarinum sp. | reverse complement strand
GTTTAGTTTTTATCCAAGGGTATTATTTCATCGGGTAATGTTATATTCATAAAGCTGTTTAAAGCGCCTTTGCTAGTTAAAATACGGTATTGTGAAAACAGCTCATCGTATTTAGCATTGGTATAAGCACTTTTTGCAAGAAACATTTCGTTAGCAGAATCCAGTAAATCTAACAGTGTGCGTTGACCAAGGTTAAATTGTTTTTGGTAAGCAGTGTTGGTTTTAATACTGGCATCTTGATGACTTTTAAAGAAATCCAGTTGGCTTTTAACAGTTTGATGAGCGACCCAAGATAAGCGCATACTTTCAACAACTTGTCTGTAAGTGTTATCTCTAATATCTTTAGATTGATTTATCAGTTGAGCTGTTTCTTTGCGACGGGCAAGATCTTTACCACCATTAAACAGGTTGTATCTTAAGCGTAACATTGCCGAAACATCTTCATTTTTGCCTTTAATACCATCTAAATCATTATTGTGTGTTGCGCCTGCTTCAATATCCAGGCGAGGCATATAAGGTGATCTTGCCGTATCATGTTGAGCAAAAGCAGAATCGATATCAGCATTGGCAGATTTTAATATAGGGTGATTAGCAACAGCTTGCTCAACTGCCTGATCAAGATTCTCAGGTAATGCATCACCCGGTGCCATGGCTATTTCTAAATCCTTAGGTAGTTCACCAACAACTCTTAAAAAAGCGGTTTCTGCATCTTTAAGGTTGCCTGTCTCGGATAATGTATTTTTTTCAGCTAATGCAAGTCGGCCTTTTGACTGTTCGGCATCTGCCTTTCTGCCTATGCCACGTTCACTGCGCAATTGAATTTGGTCGTTTGTTCTTTGATGAACTAACAGGTTGTCCTTTGCTAAGGCTAGTAATTCTTGACGACGTAATATATTAAGGTAAGAGTCAACAGCACTTAAAGCTGTAATTTCAGACTGGCCAAAAACGGTATAGGCTCTTGAATCTGTTCTTGCTTTATGACGATTAACCTCACTTGGTGTGGCTAAACCATCAAAAACCATTTGTCTTAACTGGATAGAGGCTTCTTCTCTGCCGTAAGACACAGTTCCGTCACCTCTACCTCTTGTTGTCGGGTTTGTAGACTGTTCCCAACCTATACCCGCAGCAATATCAATAGTGGGGAAATAGCCTGCTTTTGCCTGGTTTATTTCGTGTTCTACAGCAGACCGCTCAGATTTTGCTGATTGAATTTCTGGGTTTTCATCTATGGTTTGCTGTATTGCTTGTTGTAGCGACTGGGCTGAGGATAGGGGTGAAAAAGTGCAGCTGACGATCAAGCTACTTACACCAAGTGCAAATTTCATATTCATTAAGACTCTCAAAATTAATAATATTATTTAATATTGCGTTGAATGTAGTCTATGAATAGTATCCGGTCAACCGTATTCTTTAATGAATAATGCCAGATGTAATCGATCGGAGATGTTTAATTTTTTAAAAATAGATGTTAAATGTGCCTTAACTGTTCTCTCGGATATATTCAATGTAGACGCTATGGTCTTATTGTTTTCTCCTGAACGTATCATGTGTGCAACATCCAGTTCACGGTTAGACAGTGTTTTTAATAGCTTAGATGATTCGGTTGATTTTTCTTCCTGGATTTTGTTAGCAGGGGTAGACTTCATTTGTATTAATGTTCCAATCACTCGGGGAACAAGGTGGCGTTGAATCCATATGTCACCTTTTAAAATAGATTTAACAGCTTGCAGCAATAATTCAGGTGGCTCAAATTCACCGCAATAACCTGCAGCACCATGAACTAAAGCCTTAATTTGATTGTCTTCAGACCAGCTATTGCCGACAATAAGAAATCGAGTCGATTGTTTATTAAAAAAGGAAAATAAATTATCATTATTGTCGATTTTTTGAGTATCAATGATAACGGCATCCGCATTAATATCTGCATAAAGCTTATCAATGGCATCAACTTGATACAGAGAGGATAGTGCTGTTGACCATAATTTGATCAGTGTTTTGTTATCTGAAAAAATTAAAATTCGGCTCACATTCTTATCCCTGATAGGTGGTCGTAAAATCTAAAGATGACAATACAGATTATATTTTGTGTGAATGTTTTTATAATTGATAAAAATCTAACGCTCTCTTAACGCCCGACTTCGGGCTTTTAATATAGGCTTAAGTATATAATCTAAGACAGACTTTTTTCCAGTTAAAATATCTACATCAGCAGTCATGCCCGCGATAATATTCAATTTATCCCCATTTTTTTCCAGGTAATTTTTATTTGTCCGCAGTCTAATTAGGTAATAGCTTTCGCCGTCTTCTTCGTTAGTAATGGTATCTGGGCTGATATGCTCAAGTGTAGCTTCAAGTCCACCATAGATTGAGAAATCATAAGCTGTAAGTTTAACCATGGCTTTTTGTCCAGGGTGCAAAAAGGCAATATCAGCAGGCCTGACCTCGGCCTCAATTAACAGTTTATCTTCTAAAGGCACTATTTCCACTAAATCCATACCAGGCTGAATGACGCCACCAATGGTGGTAACTTTTAATTGTTTTATGGTGCCTTTAACAGGGGATAAAACTCGGGTGCGTGTTACCCTGTCTTCAAGGGCTAAAACAGATTCAGTGGTTCTTTCTAATTCAGCTTTAGCCTGATTAAGCTCTTCCAGTGCTTCGGTATGATAGCGAATTTCCAATTCTGATAACTTGTTTTTTGCTTCATCAAGTGATGATTGAATTCTTGGAATAGATAAACGGGCGGCTGTTAATTCACCTTTTAAATCATTGGCGCTACGCCGCAAACGTAAAATTTCAACTTTAGACATAGCGCCTTCGGCGACTAAAGGTTCAGACATCTTTAATTCTTCTTTTAAAAAATTATAGCTTCTGTATATTTGGTGGGTTTTAGATTTTAGCTCAATCAGATCCTGTTCTTTTTGACGGATTTGCTCATCCAATATTTTAGCATTAGCTTTTAATTCGTTTTGTCTGGACGCTAGTAATTGTCTGGCATCGTTTGCACTGTTGGGTGATTTCTCTAAAACTTCTTCAGGAATAATCAGTTCCTGTTTATTGACTTCAGCGGTTAAGCGAGCAGTGGTGGCTAATAATTCGTAATATTTGAGTTTGGTTTCATTAAAAGATGAAGCAAACCTTACTGCATCGAGCTGTAGTAAGGCTTGTCCTTTGTTAACGAGTTGTCCCTCTTTAATTAGAATTTCAGAAAGAATACCTCCCTCAAGGTTTTGAATGACCTGAATATGACTAGAAGGAATTGTTTTACCTGAACCACGAGTGACTTCATCTAAAGTGGCAAAATTTGCCCAGATGATGGCGCAAATTACAAAACTAAATGATAGCCATAGAATAATATGGCTGTGTATAGCTACACCGTATAGGTTAGCGGCATTAACATCTGTTAAATAGGCTAAATCTTCTGCTTGATGTTTGTAATTAGATTTTAACTTAGAAAGTTTATTTAACATTGAACCTGAAAACCTCAATTGAAAGTGAACTTTTGCAAAATCGTAAAGAAAGTTTTGATCACCAAGTGCTTGATATAAGATATATAATTTATCATTTTAAAATGTCACCTAATTATGTGCTGGTTAACAGAGGTTTTAAAATTATTAACCCGAAACTTTAATTTGGCCTTGTTTTAATGCTTCAAGTACTTGTTCTTTTGCTCCATCAGCCACAATTTTAGAGCCATCCATTACAATCAGTCTATCTATAAGTGTTAACAAGGATGATCTATGCGTAACAAGGATTAAAGTTTGTGCATTTAATTGGCTAGAGAAACGCTGCTTAAAGGCTTCTTCTGTACTGTTATCCATTGAGTTGCTGGGTTCATCCATAATGTATATGGGGGGAGATAATAGCAATGCCCGGGCAACAGCAATGCTTTGGCGTTGTCCGCCAGAAAGTGCCCCGCCGCGTTCACCTACAGGCAAGTCAAATCCAGCGGGATGCTTGTTAACAAAATTGGTGACTCCCGCAACCTCGGCAGCATGCAAAATTGATGCGTCATCTGCAAAGCGGGCACCTAGTGTTATGTTGTCTTTAACACTACCAAACATTAAAGAAATATCCTGAGGGACATAACCAATTTGGCGACGTAAATCAGAAGGGTCGATTTGCCTAATATCAGTACCATCAATCAGAATAGAGCCTTCCTGAGCTTCATATAAACTCATCATTAGCTTTTCAATGGTGCTTTTTCCAGAACCAATGCGACCAATAAAACCTACGCGCTCTCCTGCATTGATTTTAAAGGAGACGTTATCTAAAGCTTTTATCGGTTGATCTGGATAACTAAAGGAAATGTTTTTAAACTCAATTGAACCTTTGAATACAGGACGATGAAGAAATTTTTTGCCAGGTTCTCGCTCTACAGGTAACGTCATCAGACGATTTAATGAATCTAAAGATGCTCTGGCCTGATGGTAACGGGTTAATAGAGAGGCTACTTGAGAAACGGGTGCTAAGGCACGCCCAGTTAAAATAGTACAGGCAATAAGCCCACCCATAGTCAAATCCCCTTCGGAAATTTTATAAACCCCAAAAATGATCACAGCGACCGAAGCCATTTGTTGTAAAAATGCAGTAAGGTTAACAGCAATCGATGAAAAGAAGCGGGACTTTAGGCCAAGGCGTGCAATTTGACCGATATTTTGTTCCCATTGTCGTTGCATTTGGCCTTCAGCTCCGCTGCTTTTAATGGAATCAAGATTAGTCAGCGATTCAATTAAGGTCGCACCCTTTTGAGCTGAAAACTTGAATAATTCATTAATCGTGTTTTTTAAAGGCTTTTGAACGGCAATGCCACCCAAAATGGCAAGAGGTAACACAAACAATGGAATCAATGCCAGGTTACCACCAAGCATATAAATGACAGCCAGGAAAATAAATAGAAAAGGGAGATCGATTAATGTAGTTAGTGTGGCAGATGTTAAAAAATCTCTGAAAGATTCAAATTCATGTAAATTATTAGCAAAGGCACCAACAGACGCAGGGCGGGACTCCATTTTAATACCCAATACTTTCTCAAAAATAGTAGCGGATAAAATAATATCAGAGCGTTTTCCGGCAGCATCAATAAAATAGCCTCGCAATGATTTCATAATAAAATCAAAGACATAAACAATGCCTACTCCTATGGCAAGTACCCAGAGTGTCTCCAATGCATGGTTAGGTACTACCCTGTCATATACATTCATAACGAATAAAGGGGATGCCAATGCAAAAATATTAATGAGCAGAGAGGCTGCCAAAATTTCAATATAAATAGGCCAGGATTTATAAATAACATCCCAGAACCAGTGTTTGGCTTTAGTTGTGGCAGAATCTACGGTACGCTCATCAAAGGTATGGTCAACCTGAATAAAAAAAGCAGAGCCTATGTATTCTTGCTCCAACTCTTCAACGCTAACTGTTTTTTTGCCACTATCAGTTTCTGGCAAAACAATTGTATATTGATCATTGCTTCTGGCGGTTAAAACACAGGTTTTATGGTCCTTTAAAAGTAAAACGGCGGGTAACACTAAATGAGAAATTTTATCTAAAGGGCGCTTGATAAGTCCGGTGGAAAATCCGGCCCGTGTAGCCGCTCTGACAAATAATGCCGGCGTCAATTTGTTGTCAACCAAAGGTAACCCAGCCGTTAATGATTCAGCTGAATGAGGCGTATGTAAAATTTTGCAGACAGATAATAATGCAAGTAGCAGCGAGTCATCATGCTGTGTAATTGCCGAGGATTCTAGATCAAGTCTTGATGTATTAGATTCAGTCATATTTGTTATTCATGGCACACCATTTATATGGTCTGTACCATAGCATAATACAAAGCAAGGATTAATAGCTGCGAGGTTTGATGAGGAAATTTTATGACTCGATTTTAATCTGCGAATGCTACTGTATTGTGGAAGTCAATTTAGAATTATTGCATATTGTTTAGTGAATACTACAATGAATTTTAAAATTAAACCGAAAGGAGACGTGACATGACTTATGTCAGACGAAATAAAAAAGGTGAAATTGTAGAGATACATAAGACACAAGAAAAGGAAAGTGACCAGTGGATAGAGCCAGCTGACCCAGAAGTATTAGCTTTTTTGCAGGGAGTGGAAACAACCGCACAAGCTAAGAAAGCATTGACAATAACAGACCATGAAATGGTACGTGTGATTGAAGATTTAATCGATTTGTTGATGGATAAACAGGTTTTTATTTTTACAGAACTACCCGAAGCAGTACAGAGTAAGCTAAATGCCAGAAGAAAATTAAGAAAAGATATTAATTCGCTGGAAGACCTAATCAAAGAGGATGACGAATTTTTTTGAGGTACATGGATGTACCGAATGCAGATTTTGCATAGCGCCAGGGATGGCGCGTAGTAGAACAACGCAGGAGCGGTTGCCGAGGAGCAAAAATCTGTGAGGTACATGGATGCGCCGAATGCAGAAATTAGCAAAAGAAAAAAAAGAAAAATGGAAAGCAACAGAAAGTTAATAGACAGCCATTGCTGGATTTATAATGATAAATCTCAAGATTAGTACCTTTGTACAATAGGCAGGTAGAAAAAAACTGCTTAAAATATCAAGAAAGTCTGAAATAGAGAAAAACCAAATAGTTAAAAAATCATAACTAATGCTCAATCTACTCGTCATTGATAACACCGCTCAGATTAGGCCAGCATTGTCAGATGTAGAGGTAAACCTCTCATTACATGACGATGAAGTGCAGGCTTTAATTGCTGTAGAAAAAATACAGCCATCAGTTATTTTGCTCAATTATGAAGTGCGTAAAGAAGAAACAGCTGATTATATAAAGTTGATTTTGAAGGCTAGTATCGAAAGCAAAATAATAGTCATAGCAGACCAGCTAAGTGAAGAGAAAATTGTAAATTACATTATTGCCGGTGCAAAAGGCTATCAGGATGTAAAGCAATTGCAAGCTTATGCAAAAAAAATAATAAAGGTGGTTGATGCAGGCGAAGCATGGATAACAAGGCGTATGGTTGCCATACTTCTGGATGAATTAATCAAGAAATAGAAATGCCGCTCAAGTTGCGATTAAAACAAGTAAAGCACTATTCTCAAAAAATGGAGAATAATTATGGAAAATGAAGAAATAGAAAATACTGAAGAAGAATCTTTAAATCTGCAAGATTTACTGGTAGACGAGCAAACCGATGTGCTCAGTGAGTATCTTTCACTGTCGATAGAAAGTCTTGGGGAGGATACAAAAGTAAGTGTCACAACCGTAGAAGATAACCCCACAACCTACTCATCTATACTAAGCGGTGTGGCAGTTGTTGACTTGCAGTATTTGGTCGATGGGAATACAGATTTAATAAGTGAATAATTATGTTAACAACACCATGCCATTGAAAAAAGTTGGAAAATTAGTACCTAAGTACAATATTAAAACTTTTTTATATATGTGAAAATTAATTTAACAATTGGCGAAAGCCAAAACTTAAAATAAATAATTCTTCTTTGGATGATGGCATCATGGCAAATTCAGGTATAGTTCAAGCAGTATCAGGCCTCGTAAAAGCAATCGGAGTTAACGGGATAGAACGGGTATTGCAAGTAGGCGATAGAGTTTCGCCAAATGAACAAATACTAACGGGCGATGCAGGGACAATAGCTATAGAGTTCTCTGATGGTACCAGCATGGATTTAGGGCGTAACGCTAATGTTACTCTAAATGACGATGCATTAAATCCAGATGGAGCTACAAAACAAGCGGGGCAAACAGCTGCAGAAGCTCAGGATGAAGTAGCAGCAATCCAGCAAGCATTAGCCAGTGGCGAAGCATTTGATCCATCAAAACTGGCAGCAACTGCAGCAGGTGGAGCACCAGCTGCTGGTGGTACAGGTGAGGATGATGGTAGTACCATTGTTAATGTTGATTATTTAAATCCGGACATGACCCCTGATAATGGGTTTGACACGACAGGGATTTCTAATACCTTTCTTGAGCCACAGGGCGAGTTTATATTAAATCCTGTAACACCGGTAATTCCAGTAGTCCCTCCATCACTTTCAATTGACGATGTTACAGTTACAGAGCCTGATGATTATGTTCAAGCGGCTAGATTAGAAGGTGACCAAGGAGGAGACGAACCCTCCGTTGTTGCAACATTCACAGTTACTCTTAGTGAGCTAAGTGATGTTGATGTTACAGTTAATTTTGTTACTGCTGATGGTACTGCCATATCGGGTGGGTCTGGTATTGCTGAAAATGATTATGGATCAACAAATGGAACGCTGACCATCCCGGCTGGATCATCCTCAGCAACAATAGAGGTTTTGGTGTTTGGTGATCATGTTACAGAAATTAGTGAGCAATATTTTGTCACGCTAAGTGACCCTGTTAATGCAACTATTGCCGATGACACAGGAATTGGAACAATTCTGGATTCGGCTTATGAGAATGACAGTGTCTCCTACGCGATCACCGAATCGTCGACGGTCACCGAAGGCAATGTCACAACGGTCACCTATACAGTCACTCAAACCGGGACACTGGCTC
>DAOWHF010000112.1:0-4705 GCA_030641565.1 Methylomarinum sp. | reverse complement strand
TATATTTCTGCTTTTAAGGCATACTCCAAGTCAAAAACAGTCTTCCCTTCTGCTGGTGTTGCATCCAGCATAAATAATTCAGGTAATCGAGACACCATGCTATAACCGGCACCTGCTGAAACTGCTATTTGCTGACCTCTAAGCAACCTTGAGGCTCATCGCGCACTACTTCCGCCATCTAACATACCAGCCAAAACTTCTAGAGCCTAAACCTCTGACTCGTCTTTCACTGAATTTAACACAGGGACTTTATATCCCATCATCATATATGGGAGCTTTGCTGGTAGTTTAATGGTTGTTTTACGAATACCGTGCTGTTCAATTTCGGCTTGTGGCTTGAGTGGTTTTATTTTACTGCCGTTCAATCCTGCAAAATAGCTTGCAGCTAACGCAAATACCTCATCAGGCTTTACATCACCCACAACAACCAACGTGGCATTATTAGGGGCATACCAGCGTTGATACCATGCTTGTAAATCGTCGATCTGATAATTAGCAATATCAGAAGGCCAGCCAATCACAGGGTTTTTATAAGGACTATTAGAAAAGGCCAATGCCATAAAATATTCCTGTGTCTTAGAGCGTGGTTTATCATCCGTACGCATGCGACGTTCTTCTGTTACCACTTCCAACTCTTTTTTTAGTTCTTCCGCATCTAACTGTAAATTCCGCATCCGATCAGCTTCCAGTTTAAAACTGACTTCTAAGCGTGATTTTTCCATAGTTTGAAAATACGCAGTATAATCGCGGCCAGTGAATGCATTCTCATTCCCGCCGTTTTCAGCGACAATTCGAGAAAATTCACCCGCAGGGTATTTTTCAGTCCCTTTAAACATCATATGCTCTAACATGTGTGAAATACCGGTAATACCGCCAGGCTCATAACTTGATCCGACTTTATACCAAATCTGAGAAACAACCACAGGCGAACGATGGTCTTCTTTGACCAAAACTTTCAAACCATTATCAAACATACGCTCATGGACTTTAACACTGGTGCTATCAGCACAAACTGGTAAAGCAAATAAAGCTAAAACTAGTACCCTGAAAATCATAAATTCTCCATTTTATAAAATGTTAGCGCTCGGACTATTTCAATAATCAATAGTTCACTGTATTCTATACGTTCTAATAAGAGTTAGGACTCTAAAATCATAATGACAAACGCACAATCTACACTTTCTTGGAAAAATTATCTTGAATTATGTAAGCCCAAAGTGGTTTTACTGATTATTTTTACAGCCATCGTTGGAATGCTATTGGCTGTCCCAGGAATGCCCCCCCTTGACCTTGCAATTTACGGTACTTTAGGTATTGGACTTGCTTCGTCATCAGCCGCTGCAATCAATCATTTTATTGATCAAAAAGCTGATGCTGAAATGGCAAGAACCCAAAACCGTCCCTTACCCACAGGCGATCTCAATTCGCGTAACGTCCTAATTTTTGCAGGCATTATCGGGTTATTAGCAATGATAATCTTAGTTGTATTTGTTAATACATTAACGGCCGTTTTAACATTCATCTCTCTGATGGGCTATGCCATTGTTTATACAGTCTATCTAAAACACATGACACCTCAAAATATTGTGATAGGCGGTGCAGCTGGCGCAGCACCACCCGTATTGGGTTGGTGTGCAATTACCGGGGAAATTCATCCTCACGCATTACTGTTATTTCTTATTATTTTTGTTTGGACTCCACCCCACTTTTGGGCGCTAGCCGTCGCAAAACGTGAAGAATATGCTAAAGCCGGCATCCCCATGCTACCTGTTACTCACGGTGCAAAATTCACTCGCTTACAAATTTTACTGTATACCGTCTTATTATTCATTGTTACTCTACTACCGTACTTAACAGGCATGAGTGGCTTAATTTATCTGGCAACTGCATTAATATTAGGATTGGGCTTTATCTATTACGCCATCAAAATGATGCGTCATACAGACAACAAAACAGCGATGAAAACATTTTTCTATTCAATTAATTATTTAATGATTATGTTTGCTGCCTTATTAGTCGATCATTACTTTCCAATATCTTTAGGCTCATGAGCGATCATCAAACAGAACATGCCTTTGCTGAATTTATAAAAATTCTTGGTAAAGGTAAAAAAGGTTCACGTCCACTAACACAAGATGAAGCCTATCGAGCCATGGGCATGATTATGGCGGATCAAGTTGAACCTATTCAGCTGGGTGCGTTTTTAATGCTAATGCGGGTAAAAGAAGAAACAGCTGAAGAGTTAGCAGGATTTGTACAAGCCGCCAGAGAATCCTTCATTATTCCTGAGCAAACAATCAAAGTGGATTTAGATTGGTCATCTTACGCAGGAAAACGCCGTCACTTACCCTGGTTTTTACTTTCTACCCTTTTATTGGCCGAAAATGGTGTGCGTGTTTTTATGCATGGTGCAGGTGGTCATACAGAAGGGCGTATCTACACGCAGAATGTACTAAAATACCTAGGCCATCAACCAGCTAACAGTATAGAGGAATCTCTATCGCAAATTGAGCAGCATAATTTTAGCTACCTTTCTTTAGAGCACTTCTGCCCTAAACTGTATGAAATGATTAACCTTCGTCCTTTAATGGGCTTACGCTCTCCTGTACACACATTAGTCAGGTTACTTAACCCATTAAATGCCTCGCATGCTATACAAGGTATCTTTCATCCTAGTTACAGACAAGTACATCAAAAAGCCGCGCTATTATTAAATCAACCCAGCATGGCTGTACTTAAAGGCGAAGGCGGAGAAACTGAGCGCAACCCTGATATGGATTGTCTGGTTCAATCGGTACAAAACAATGAGTTAATTGAAGAACAATGGCCTGCACTTTTTGCCCGCCGCCATGTAAAATCAGAAAATCTTGACCCACAGCAACTGGCGCAACTATGGCAAGAGGAAATTAATGATGAATTTGCAGAAGCTACTATTATAGGTACAACAGCGATTGCTTTAAAATTAATTGGAAAAGCAAATACGCAAGAAAAAGCACACGAACTTGCTACACAATATTGGTTGAATAGGTCACCGATAAATATATGACCCTGCAAAACCAATATTATTTTTTGTAAGTTATAAACGATTACCAAATAACGCCGACGTTAAGCAGGTTCAGTTTTTGAGTCTTTCTACCCTACTCATTAACAGTCAGCCTCCTTTTGAAAGCTAAAAATGCTGTATGAACGAAATCAACCAAGAAGAACAGAATGAAATAATTTGTGACTGCACTGGAACAACCAAAGAAAAAGTGTTGTTACTCATTGAACAAAAAGCTGATCTAGATAAAATCTCAAGCGCCACGGGAGCCTGCACTGGATGTGGTTCTTGTGATGTTGATATTATCAACTTAATTGCTGAACACGGTGAATTGGATTAGCAATTCCAACAGCCCCCAATTTTTCCTTAGTCACTAACTGTAGTGTCGCAATCTTGGCCTGATATTTATAAAAATCAATTGCAATCAGGTCTTACATTGAAAGACTGCCATCGACCCAGAGTGTGTGAAAACTCTGGACCCATAAGAGACATAGGTTTTTTTGTAAAAAATGCATTGTTTATCACTAGAGCATATCCTAATGATAGCCTGTAAAGCCAGCAATAAAGGCGATCATATGGATTGATTTTCGACTTTTGATCGCCTATTATCAAAACCTATAGAGTTTATTGATAGGTGAGATAGATGGCATTAATTGGATATGCAAGAGTAAGTACAAAGGATCAGGATTTTCAACTACAAGTTGAAGCGTTAGAAAGTGCTGGTTGTGTACGAGTCTTCACTGAAAAGCAAAGCGGCACTACAATTAAGGGAAGAGATGAGTTAGCAAACTGCATTAGTTACATGCGTGATGGTGATACTTTGGTTGTTACTCGGATTGATCGGTTAGCAAGAAGTTTGAGGGATTTGCAGAATTAATTTGGTGCATGAATTAAAAGTAAGAGATATTGCACTTAAAGCGATTGAACAACCCATCGACACAAGTACAGCAGCAGGAAAAGCATTCTTAGACATGCTGGGTGTATTTGCTGAGTTCGAGACTAACCCCCTGTGTCAGGATAGATGTCGCCTAAATTAATTTCATAACTAAACAGGGTGCGGAAAGATAACAATGAATGAAATACCAGCATTATTCAACCGAATTTAAAGAGGCGATACTAAAAAAGTTGAGTCAAAGTGACTTATCAGTCAGTCAATTTGCTCGACAAGAAGGAATAAACCTTTCAACACTGTATAGTTGGCAAAAACAATTTAAAACAATAGGTTTTTCAGTGTCAAAAGTTATACCATCAGATAAATGGTCAGCTGAAGAAAAGTTTGCCATCGTGTTAGAAACAGCCACTTTATCTGAAATTGAGGTTAATGAATATTGTCGAATCAAAGGCTTATATCCAGAGCAAATAAAAGCATGGAAACAAGCGTGCATTGCGGCTAATTCAACCGGTGTCAGCAAGCAGAAAAAGGCAACACCAGAGAGTAAGGCCGATAAAAAACGTATAAAGCAACTGGAAAAAGAGTTAAGCAGAAAAGAAAAAGCCTTAGCCGAAACAGCGGCTTTATTAATGCTAAGAATATAGTTCAATGCCTATTGTGGTGATGACGAGGACGATTGATCTTACTTGACGATAGGCAGAATTATGAAGAACTGATCAATGAAGCGATTGTAGCTGGAGCAAGTAAATATAAGGCATGTAAGATGATAGGAC
>DAOWHF010000030.1:0-4107 GCA_030641565.1 Methylomarinum sp. | reverse complement strand
TCGTTTAAAGATATGCTTGAGCATATAAACTGGATTTTTGGAAAAAAATAGAATGTGTTCTTTGTTCTGGGGTAAAGCCCAGAACCTATAAAGTACTCTCATCGTTATAAAAAAGGATAAATAAGAGATTACAATGAGTCAGTTAAAACAATTATTTGATAACAATGCCGCATGGGCTGAAAACATTAAACGAAATAAGCCTAACTTTTTTTCAGATTTATCGAACCAACAATCGCCTGATTACTTGTGGATAGGTTGTTCGGATAGTCGGGTTGTTGCTGAGCAATTAGTGGGATTGCGGCCGGGAGAATTATTTGTACACCGAAATATTGCTAATGTTGTTGTGCCCACGGATCTTAATTGTTTATCGGTCATTTTGTTTGCCGTAGAAGTGTTAAAGGTAAAGCATATTATTGTTTGTGGTCATTATGGCTGTGGCGGAGTTAAAGCGTCTATGGAATCAATAGAGCATGGTCTGATTGATAACTGGCTTTGCCATATAAAAAGTGTGCACCAGAAAAATGAGGGTGAGTTACTTTCAATTAGTAATAAAACAGAGCGCCTGGATAGGTTATGCGAGCTTAATGTGATTGAGCAAGTGAGAAATATTTGTCATACCACGGTGGTACAAAGAGCCTGGCGTAACAACAAAGAATTAAGTGTCCATGGTTGTATCTATACGCTGGAAACAGGGATACTAAAAGATCTGAATGTACGTTTTAGTGAAATGAATCATATGAATGATATCTATCAATTAAGAGAGGCTAAAAAAGATGTTTATAAGCCAAGTGTGGATCTTCTGAAGGGGGAGCTTGCATTAGACTAGAATATTTGCTGATGGATTGGGAAAGACCATCAGGGTATGACTCGGTCTGTGGTGGGGAAATCAGTTGGGTAAAGTACTTACTACCTGAGATCCCCCCGAATTCATTCGTGAAAGATTAAAAAAAACTGCTATTTATTTCTTGTGTTGGTAACCTGATTTCTTAATCAAGAGAGCCTATTCCTCAACTGGAGGGGAAAGCTCAAGTATATGACTGGGTTCTTCTTCAAAATCAGTGTCTAGCTCAAGAAAGTCATCTTCTTCTGGTACATTACCATCATAAATTAGGTGTTCGCGATGCTGTTGGTAGGAGTTTTTAATGAAGTCATAACGATTGATGGCCGCTTCATCAACCATTTTTTCACTGGACATTAATCCTGCTCTTTGGTCTGTTACATCGACAGCATCTGCGGCGGTACCAGCAGCACTGACTGCAAAACCGGCAAAAAAAGTGTAGTTTAGCGGATCCATTAATGCATCACCCATTAAGCCGGCTGTGCCTCTGGGAGAACTTGGTCCCCAGAAAGGTAGTACTAGATAGGGGCCGGATGGAACACCCCATACTCCCAACGTTTGCCCGAAATCTTCATTGTGTTTGGGTAAGTCGATCATACTGGAAACATCTATAAACCCAGCAATACCCGCTGTGGTATTTATCAGGAATCGACTCATATCCATGCCAGCCTGGATGAGTTTAAATTGTAGCAAGGCGTTAATTGTGACGCCGATATCATCAATGTTGCTGAAAAAGTTAGAAACACCTCTGTCAATTGGTTCTGGTGTTGTGAACAGGTAACCCTTTGCCAATGGTTTCATTATCGTTGCATCAAAATCATCATTAAATTCCTGAGTACCTCGATTCCAGTCCTCCCAAGGATCATCAGGGTTTGTCGGTGCAGAACTACAACCATTAAGCATAGTTAATAGCAACAGGCTATTTAATAGCGTTTTGGTAAAGGAGACATTTTTAGTATTCATTATTCATCTTTTAATTTTGGAATTACATATTTTATGATGCAAAGGGTATTTTCTTGGCTGTAGGTCGTATTATGTGTCTAATACTTACAATGTTGATATTTCTTAGCAGCGTGCATGAAATACTTTGATAATTTGGAAATGACCTGATTTCTATCATTTAGCATTCATGCTTAATGCGATAGCTTCGGCGATTTTGATACCATCAATTGCCGCTGACATAATCCCCCCTGCATAGCCAGCTCCTTCACCCGCAGGATATAATCCTTTGGTATTAATGCTTTGTAAATCATCACCACGTTTGATATTTATAGGGGATGATGTTCTAGTTTCAACTGCGGTTAATAAGGCGTCGTCCAGCGCAAAGCCTTTTATTTTTCTGTTGAAAGCAGGAATAGCCTCACGAATGGCTTCAATACAAAAATCAGGCAGTAACTCAGTTAGGTCAGTTAACTTAATCCCCGGTTTAAATGAAGGCTCAACTTTGCCTAAGGTTTCAGAAGATTTACCTTTGAGAAAATCACCTACTTTTTGGGCGGGAGCATCATAATTATTACCACCCATCAAATAGGCTTTACTTTCGAGTTGGCGCTGTAACTCAATGCCAGCTAATGGATGTCCAGGATAATCTGAAGGATCAATACCGACGACAATAGCGCTATTGGCATTGCGTTCATTACGTGAATATTGACTCATGCCATTGGTAACCACACAATGCTCTTCTGAGCTTGCTGCCACTACCGTACCACCGGGACACATGCAAAAACTATAAACAGAACGGCCATTTTTACAATGGTGTACCAGTTTATAATCAGCAGCACCTAAAATGGCATTACCCGCATTAGGTCCAAAGCGCGCCGCATCAATCATGGATTGTTCATGCTCTATACGAAAACCGATAGAAAAGGGCTTGGCTTCAATATAGACATTCTTATCGTATAACATTTGAAAAGTGTCACGCGCACTATGCCCAACGGCCAGTGCGACATGCCGCGATTTTATTTTTTCACCGCTGGCTAACGTTAAACCAGTGATTTGGCCGTCTACAATGTCCAAATCATCTACACGGGCGCTAAATTTTATCTCGCCACCTAGCTCAATAATTTTTGCACGCATCTTTTCTACCATAGAGACTAACTTAAATGTCCCTATATGCGGCTTACTGACATACATGATTTCATCAGGTGCGCCCGCGGCAACAAATTCTGTCAGTACTTTTCGGCCATATTGTTTAGGATCTTTTACCTGACTATAGAGCTTTCCGTCAGAAAATGTACCTGCACCACCTTCACCAAACTGAACATTTGATTCTGTATTTAATACTTTCTTGCGCCAAAAACCAAAGGTATCTTTAGTTCGTTCGCGTACTTCTTTACCGCGCTCAAGAATGATGGGTTTATAGCCCATTTGAGCTAACAACAAGCCAGCGAGCAGGCCGCATGGGCCAAATCCGATCACTACAGGACGCTCGGTTAAACTATCCGCTGCTTGAGCAATATAGTGATAAGTTAAATCGGGTGTGGCTTTAATTAACTGGTTATCGGCGAATTTATCTAGCAATACTTCATTGATAGAGGTTTCCACATCAAGCGTATATATAAGGAATATATTGGTTTTCTTTCTGGCATCATATCCACGCCGAAACACGTTAAAACTAAGCAGTTGTTCAGCGGTAATTTCCAAATTTGATAAAATGGCATTGACCAGCGCTTTTTCATCGTGGTCGAGAGGTAATTTAATGTTAGAAAGACGTATCATGTAAGCAAGTATCCAATCGTTCAGTTGTTACTTAGTTAGAGTAAAAGCAGCATTTTACGGCATATTCTTAAATTATGCCGAAGAGACTTAAGGCTTTTATAGGCAGAAAAGGCAGAAAAAGGAGTGGGGTGTGTACTTATACCAATCCCAATATATTTTTATATCAAAAAAGTGATATGTATGGAGCATTGCGGAATACAGGATGAATTGCACGTTTATTCCCGTATTACGCGATGCTCCATACGGGCTACGATCAATGTTTTTCTTTCCCTGTTTTTTTAGTAACTGATTAGAGTAAGTATTTATTTGGATTAGTATTATCAAGCATTCAAAATTATCAAATCGGCGATAAAATTTACCATCAGTCTCGTCGTACTCGCGCTTTCACAGTTTGGGCCGTTTTGAGCCAGTGGATATTTGATAGCTTGTTGCTATTTTTTTAAGTTGGCAGTAGAAATCAAAACATAATTTATGAGGAAAGTTTGATCAAGCCCCCTGCAAATGATCCATAGCCATATAAAGCGGAGCAGTGAAAGGGGGTAGATTACGGT
>DAOWHF010000309.1:0-2631 GCA_030641565.1 Methylomarinum sp. | reverse complement strand
TTCGCAATAGCCTGCTATTACGTGCGATTTTTGCCTTGCCTACAGGACGTAGGTAAGGGGCGAGAGCAGGACGCGGTAGCTTTGAATCCAAATATTCTGAACATAATTTACTTCGCCCAGACTTAATCAGAGGATCCTTAAGTTTTTACAACTAACCGTTATTTCCTATATTGTTCTGTCCCTTATTGTGGCCTTGGGGTCTAGGAGTTGAATCTATTCCTATCAAGTTTCTGTTGTTAAATCTTTTTAAAACCTGGTTGGCCTGCATGGTGAGGAACAAGTTAGGCGTTAATGTACTTTAAACAGTGTATACTTAAATTACAAGGTTGTATCTGTGTGGCTATATCAATATATGGCGTGAATAGGTCCATGTAGCCTTGGCGACAGCATCTGATCACCATGGGAGGTGGAAATGCAGATTTTTCATGGAGCAGAAATAGGTCTATTTCTATTCTCGGGTAGCCTCCTAGAACTTCGAGAATGTTGTCTTTATCGGTATTAAGAGTTATCTGTAGATTGGGTTAACTTTTTAAGTTTAGCACCCTAACGTAACCCAATAAGTTTAAACTGTAATTAATCAACGTTTTAATTTTTTTATAATTAAGAGGTGAATCATGAATTTATCAATAAACTATCCACGTGTTTTTTTTGCAGCTTTGGTCATTATGACTATTGTTAGCGGTTGTGCATCCTCAGGTATGACAACAAAGAGAAATATTGCCAATAGGCCTCTATCAAAACCCGGGCGAATTCTTGTGTATGATTTTGTAGCATCAGCCGATCAAATCGATGATGGTTCGGTCGTTAGTCCTTATGTAAAACAGCGCACTACACCTCAAACGGCTAAGCAAAGAGCGTTGGGTCTTAAACTTGGTGACCTTGTTGCGAGTCATTTGGTAAAAGATATTCTTGCACTTGGCATGCCTGCAGAACGTGCCAATTCACTAAGACCAGCACGAATTAATGATCTAATCCTTAAGGGAGAATTTTTCTCTATTGATGAGGGTAGTCGGATGAAACGCATGCTCATTGGATTTGGGGCGGGTGCTAACGAGTTAAAAACACATGTGGTGGCCTACCAAGTAACTTCTACTGGTTTGCATCATATAGGAGATGCTGAATTTAAAGCGGCAGGTGGTAAATTGCCAGGTATGGCTGTTCCTTTAATTGGTGGAGCAATAGGCGGTAGTATGGCCGTTTCCGCTGCAGTCTCTGGTGGTTTGAATGTCGGGCAAGAGATTAGCCCTGAGAGTATGGAAGGTGCTGCAAAAAGAACAGCTGATGAAATTACCAAAGAACTTTCTCGCGTGTTTGCTCGACAAGGCTGGATTCCTGCTAATAAAGCCGCAAAATAATTTATTTTTAGCCAGACAGCCTCTTAGTTACCTGTTCTAGGTAATGTATTCTAAAGTTGAAGCTGAATTCATAGAGTAGTGTTATGGATTCAGCTTAAATCAATTTAATGTCAGGAGAATATTTATGACAAAGCGTAAAACATTATTAATTATTATCCCCCTGTTATTAAGCGTTAGAACAACTGCTTTCGCAGAACTCTATTGTTTTCCAGCAAAAGATCAAAGTGAATAGCAAATTGAGAAGGATAAATTTTCATGTTAAGGCTGGGCAAAAAAACACACAAGCTTTGATCCTATAAACCCTCCCAAGGTTGTAACTTCATCTACGTCTGCTCCAGGTGTAATAGGTGCTGCTGGCAATGCCGGTAAAGGAGCGGTAGACGTAATCTCATTAATTCTGCTTGATCAGATAAACTTGGAATTGATTTTATTTCAACAATTGGTCCTTCTTCCTCTTTAACCCAGCGACGAATGGTACTTAAAGAGACACCTAAGTTATCAGCAGTTTGTTGATGGGTATACCCTTTATCAATGACTAACTTGGCTGCATCTTGTTTAAATTCAAGATTATACGTCGTCCTTTTTTGTTTGCCTTTTTTACTCATATTCACCTCTAATGACATTATAAATGTGTCTTTAGAAGAGTCCTGCTTTATTAAACCATTTCAGAAGATGCTTCAGTTATACGCATACTTAAATTGATTACAATAATGTTTGGCTGTCTTCAGCTGCTATTGATTTAAATCTACTCGTTATTGGCATCATAAAGAGTTTGATTTATCAGTTTTGATGTTTCTGTGTGTTCTAGAACTCCACTATGAGATTGCAAAAAACCATAAATATGCTCAGCATCTTTTTGTGCTTCTGGTCGTAGCTGGCTCTCTATGCTGACCGTACTGTCATCAGACTTACCGGATAAATATGTGAATATCAAATGATGAGATGTGTGTGCTGGTAAATGACGAATGCGAGATTCTTTATAAAATAGCTGAGTTAAAAATTCACTGCCAGGAGTAATGTCTAACCAGGAGTAAACGGCAGCTGGTGCATGTTTAGCCATCTGAGCAGCAGCATGTCCGTTCCAAGGTGTTGAAATGGAGATGAATAAAGAATATAGTTTTTCCTGAAAGGTTTTGCTGTTCTCCAAAATCATACCTCGGGCTACTAGTCCTCCCATACTATGAGCAACTATAAATAGATTTTGAAAATGATGATGAGCTTTTAGTTGATTGATTGTTCGATTGAGGTGTATTGCTATATTATTCAGTTTACTACC
>DAOWHF010000171.1:0-4100 GCA_030641565.1 Methylomarinum sp. | reverse complement strand
ATTTTTAGTGGTGTTACCTGTCGAGTTAGTTGAAAAAGTATCAAATAAATTAAAAATGTACATCTTACGTGCTGATGTACAGTTGCATGATGTATCGAATAAGTTTTGCTTGATAGGAATCAATACTGATAATGCGGAATTATTAGCCTCTTTCCCTAAAGACTCCTTTGCTATGACTAATGGCTCAGAAATAACCATTAAGTTTCCCGTTAATAATCGCTACCTCATTATTAGCCCAGTCGATCATGCGCCCACTCTCTGGACGCAATTAACAACCGATCATAGACTTGTTGCCTGTAATTCTGATAGTTGGCTCTATCAAGATATTTCATCAGGTATTCCTTGGTTAACCCAAGCAAGCTCTGAGCAGTACATTCCGCAAATGTTAAATATTGATAAACTGGGTGGCATTAGCTTTAAAAAAGGCTGCTATACAGGTCAGGAAATCATCGCCCGGACGCACTTTCTAGGTAAAGCAAAACGCGAGTTATTTCTTGCTGAATGCAATAGCAACACTATATTAGATGAAAAAACTCATATCATGACCGATGAAAGCGAACAAGCCATAGGTCATATTTTAGCCTTCCAATCTAACAATCAAAACCATAGAATACTGGTTGTTTTACCTATTGCTGATGTTAATTTAAAAAATCTCATACTAAATAACTCAAATCAAGCTAAAATTAGCATAATAAATTTCCAATAAAGGTTTAAGAAAAATGCAATTTAAATCTGTTCAAGACTTTCTTGTCCATGTACAAGCAGAACTAGATGCAAATCGTCTCGTTTTACCCACCTTACCTGATGTTGCATTAAAAGTAAGGGATGCTGTTGCCAAGGGTGATGCAACATCGCAAGAACTTGCTGATATGATTGTGACTGATGCTGCGCTTTCTGCCAGACTGATGCAGGTTGCTAATAGCCCACTATACCGGGGTGCTGTTGAAGTTAATAACATTCAAATGGCTGTTACCCGGTTGGGAAGCGCAACTATTCGAACATTAATTACCAGCTTAGTTATGCAGCAAATGTTCACACCTAGCAGTGAGTTGTTAGAGAAAAAATTCAGAGAAACCTGGGAACAAGGTGTCAATGTATCTTCAATAAGTCGCGCTCTATCTGCCTTCGTCCCCCATCTCAATGCTGATGAAGCTATGCTTGCCGGTTTAATTCATCAAATTGGTAAATTACCTATTTTGATGCTGGTTGAGAATATACCTGAATTTAGAGACAGCCCAAGTCGATTAGAAAAATTATTAGAAAAAGCCCATCCTGCTATTGGTAAAATCATCATGGATACATGGGATTTTCCTGAAGAATTAAAACGTGTTGCCTCTGAATATGTAAATTTTCAACGAGATAGTGGTGATAAGGCTGATTATATCGATTTAGTTCAAGTCGCATTTTTGCAAAGTGTCGCTGGCACCAGTCATCCTGCTAGCAGAGTCGACTGGAACACAGTCCCCTCTTTTGCAAAACTTGGTTTATCAGCTGATGCTGAAATCCTTGAAATCGAAGGTGTCTCTGATGAAGTAGAGCTTACTCGATCAATGCTATCGTAAAGTCTAGCGGCAAATTATATTGCCGCACATTTCCAATGGCTTTTATTTCCCTGATTTTAGTTGATGCACAATGAACACCTAATTTCATCTGTTTTTTATTAAGAGACGTACGTACGTCTAAAAAAAATAATTAGTTTTATTCTTACATTCAAATACAACTTATCATGATTGATCATCAAGCGGCTCTTCGTTTCAGACGTTTAGGCATGTTAACTATCTGTGCTGTTTATTTTGTCATTTTAGTTGGCGGCATTGTGAGAGCATCTGGAGCAGGAATGGGATGTCCAGACTGGCCTACTTGTTTTGGTCAATGGGTTCCCCCCACCGAAGAAGCTCAATTACCTGAGAATTATCAGGAAATTTATGCTGAACGAGGTTATAAAAACACACAATTTAACCCGGTAAAAACCTGGACCGAATACACTAACCGCTTAGTCGGTGTCAGCATTGGAATTTTGATCTTTTTAACGGCCTGGGCATCAAGAATCTATTTAAAAGCAGATAAAAGTATTTTTTATCTGGCCGTATCTGTGTTTCTTCTCGTTGGTTTCCAAGGTTGGCTTGGTTCTGCTGTTGTTGCAAGTAATTTAAAGCCTTTTATGATTACTTTACACATGCTATTAGCGCTATTTATAGTTGCCCTGCTTATTTATGCGATAGCAAAGTCTCAACATGATTACCTTGTACAAATAGATAGCAGCCGAATACCTGCCGGTGTATATACCATGATTAAAGTAGCCATGGGACTCACACTGATACAAATTGCAATGGGAACGCAAGTTAGAGAGGCAGTAGACTTTATAGCTCATGAGCACAAATATATAGACAGAGAATACTGGAGAGATAGTTTCCCTATTATTTTCTATGTCCATCGCTCATTTTCTGCTGTCATTTTATTTACCAATCTATGGATAGTCTGGAAAATTTATCAATCGGTTGATAAAAACAACATTTTATTGCGCTGCGCCTATTTACTAATGTCGGTGATTATTACCGCCATTATTGCTGGGGTTACATTAGACAGACTTGGTGTACCACCCATTGCTCAACCCATTCATTTATTAATGGCCAACATCATATTTGGCGTGCAGTTTTTTATTTATATTTGTCTTGTTTATTCTTCTGAGAAAAACTCACCCCCTATTATGAACTGAAGGTTCACTATAGAAGTTATCTCAACGTGCAACATCCAGAACACATTTAACACAGAGAGTTAGGGAGAACACGGGGAGCACAGAGAAAAGAATCATCATAATATTCTCTGTGTACTGATTTCAAACCCATACCCTCATGCGCAAACAACTAAAGCTTTGCACTGAAAATGCATGTTTTTGAACTAGCGCGATCTATAACTAATACCAATCCCAATATATTTTTATATCAAAAAAGTGATATGCCTGTATGGAGCATTGCGGAATACAGAATGAATTGTACGTTTATTCCCATATTACGCGATGCTCCATACGGGCTTGTATCAATGTCTTTCTTTCCCTGTTTTTTAGTAACCGATTAGAGTTAGTATTTATTGGGATTAGTATAATACGTTCATTCTGGCGGACTAAAGTCCGCACACGACGATATAGTCTGCTTGTCGGAAACAGTCACTGCATCTTTAAATGCCTCCTGCTGATTTGATATATCGGCAAAAAGAGCTGTTTCTACTTTATAACGCTGCATTATTTCAACACTTATACCTTTATTAACAAGTTTTTTTTGTAAAGACAATGCTCTTTTTTCTTGAACAAACAAACCTAAAGAGATAACACCTTTTAACTCGCCTTTTCTAAATAACCATAAATCCGTAATCCCCTTGCGTGTCAACATTCTCGCATTTTTCCGTGATCCAGAAAAATCATCCGCAGCCGGATAATAAACTAAATACCCAGAAACAATTTGTAGCTTTTTATTAAAGGCATGAATTGATGCTGACTCAAGTTTATTTAAGCTCTGCCATGCAGTTAATTCAGCCTTACTTTTAAATGGACCCACTTGATAGCAATAGCTTTTCTTCTGTTCCAGCAAGTTGCTGTTAAAATCGCCATCTATCATTTCCTCTTCAATTTCTGGCTTTTCAATTAAACCATCCTTTTTCTCTGCAATCTCTAATTGAGCATTCGGTTCAAAGACTTTTTCTTCCGGTATGCTTTGGTTATTTTCTATTTTTAGAATATTTAAATCAGCAACTTTTATTTCTTCTACTACTCTTTGCTCCGGCTGTTTATTTGACTCCTGCGCGACAACCAAATCAGCTTCAAAGTTATCGTCTCCTTCTAGGGCATTCTCCGGCTCAGCTATATCATCTGTATTGCTTGCAACAACGACTCTTACTTCTTTTTCAATTGCTTGTTCATTTGGTTCCAGCGCGGCGATCAAACCAGCTTCAGAATTATCACCTCCCTCTAAAGCATTATCCTTCTCAGCTTTACCATCTGTATTGCTTGCAACAACCACACTTACTTCTTTTTCAATTGCTTGTTCATTTGGTTCCAGCGCGGCGATCAAACCAGCTTCAGAATTATCACCTCCCTCTAAAGCATT
>DAOWHF010000101.1:0-12469 GCA_030641565.1 Methylomarinum sp. | reverse complement strand
CTCTTTTGTTTAGTGTAGATCCAGACCTTACACCTCAGGATAACGATATAATCGCTAGCGGGCGGCTTAGGGCTTGCAATGCGAATCCCGAAAGGAGAGACGCCGTTACTTGCCCTATTGCTTCGACTGGACACCCTACCCCCCGCGGTGCCGCTCGCTACGGACAAGCCGTTATTAAGCAGTTGGAAATTGCGATGCCTAACTTGTATACAATTGCATGAAATAGTTAAAATATTTAGTCAAGCAGATAATGAGGGTGAACTATGTCGGTAAAGAAAATTATGTATTCTTATAGCTAAAGCTATTCAGAGTGATGATAAAGGAAGGAATTATTTTACTACTGAGGATAAGCTTTCTGAATTCCTCTCCGTCGTACTTGGGGCAGATCAGGATGCAGCAAATAATTTAGCTGAAGAAATTCTAAAAGACCGAGAAGGAGGGAGGTTTTATTATCCTGATTCCTACCCTGAACCATCCGGAGGTGAAATTAACGAAGGGACAAAAATATTAACAAGCCGTTTACAGAGCATAAATAATCGAAGTCAAGATTGATATAAATCACATATTAATCGTTGCATAAATTTTCACATGAGGATTTTCCTGCTCATTTCTACTGCTTTTCATTGGAAAAGGCACCATTATGCATTCTTTTTTGCAACGATTAATGCCAGTGCAAACTTGTTCAACCTAAAATATACGCATAAAAGGACTCATTCGATTTTTTACCATATAGATTTACTCTATTGTCAAAATATGAATGTCCGCTATGCAGTAGATTAGATCTTAGCACCAAAGGTCAAATTTGGGTCGATGACTGCTATTCAATGTAAGATTTGGTTGAGATTATTTCATACAGTTGTCAAATCATACCTGAGTCAATACAATTAATGAGTAGATGCTCCACGAAACAGAAATATTATTCTGAATAAGAAACACATGGAACAACGGCCACTTCGGCGATAACTGCCATTTAATGTAAAGTGATTTTAACCACCCTACCCAAAAGTTGTTTTTACCCAGAATTTTACCCACAACGTTTTTCAAGCATAAAAAAAGGCTTACATTTTTATGTAAACCTTTGATTCAATTGGTCGGGACGGCCGGATTCGAACCGACGACCCCTACACCCCCAGTATAGTGCGCTACCAAACTGCGCTACGCCCCGACAATTAAACTTTTTAGAACAACCTATGAATATAGGCCGCTTGTAAACCGAGTATTCTACCGTATTTCTGACTTCCTTGTCAGTAGCAAATACTATTTCTATTCTTTATTTTAGCAATTCCAAAATATCTTCCAACTCGCCAATCATCTGGTGTACCAGCTGCTTAGTTCGATTAGAATCTTCTTTTGCATCATCACTCGCCAAGTGAGCTCTTGCACCACCTATGGTATAGCCTTGTTCATAAAGCAATGAGCGTATTTGACGAATTGTTAATACGTCATGACGCTGGTAATAACGTCTATTTCCTCGTCTTTTAACAGGACTCAGATCTGTAAACTCTTGCTCCCAATAACGTAATACATGCGGTTTTACCCCACATAAATCACTAACTTCACCAATGGTGAAGTATCTTTTTGCCGGTATTGCCGGCAGTTCGTTATTATTACTTGGCTCCAGCATATTGCTCTACCCTAGCTTTTAATTTTTGTCCAGATCTAAATGTTACCACACGACGCGCAGAAATGGGTATTTCTTCGCCGGTTTTGGGGTTTCTACCTGGGCGACTACTTTTATCTCTTAATTCAAACTTTCCAAACCCTGAAATCTTTACTTGTTCGCCATTTTCTAAAGAGCCTTTAATCTCTTCAAAAAACAATTCAATCATTTCCTTTGCTTCGCGCTTGTTTAGCCCAAGCTCATCAAATAATCTTTCTGCAAAATCAGCTTTCGTTAATGCCATTCAATCAATCCCTCAGTTTTGCATTTATGTTGTTTTTCAATGCGTCTAATACCTTGTTAAATATAGCATCAATCTCAGAATCTGTTAGTGTTTGAGTAGAATCTTGTAAAATTAAACTTAAAGCAACACTTTTATATCCATCATCAACACCTACACCACGATAAATATCAAAGATCAACACGTCTTTAATTATTTTCTCGTTACAATTATGTATACAGTCAGTTAACGCAGAAACAGTGACTTTTTCCTCTACAATCAATGCCATATCTCTACGCACTGAAGGAAATTTAGAAAGCACTTCAAATTGAGGTATTTGTTTTTTAAATACCAGCTCAAGGTCCAGTTCAAATAGAAAAACAGGTGTTTCAAAACCTAATTGTTTTTCTAATGTAGGGTGTAACATACCCATCAGACCTATAGACTCCCCTTGTGCATTGATAATTTCAGCGCACTGCCCTGGATGTAAAGACGGATGATTAGTGGCTACATACTGTACGTTTGAACCGGTTAGATGAAATAACGCTTCCAAATCACCTTTCAAGTCAAAGAAATCAACCTTACGACTTTTTTCTGCCCACTGTTCAGAAAACACACCCCCCAGAACCAGTCCAGATAACATTCTTTGCTGAATAGTTTCGTTGTCTTTACTAAGAAAACGCAAGCCTGATTCAAACAATCTAACCCGACTTTGCTGACGCTTAGTGTTATATAAAGCTGCATTTAGCAAGCCACACCATAAGGTGGTGCGCATAACCGATAATTCAGAAGAAATAGGATTGGTAATACGGATAAACTGATCATCCGGTGCAACCGCTTTTTGGATCTCTTCATCTACAAAACTATAAGTAATCGCTTCCTGGTAGCCTCTATCGACTAACAAGTCTTCTACTCTATGAATTGGCAAAACAGCTTCTTCGGCTTTGCCTAATTCAGAACGCATCAGCAAACTACTATTAGGCAGGTTGTTATAGCCGTAGATACGACCAACTTCTTCCAATAGATCTGCTTCAATTTCAATATCAAATCGACAGCCTGGCGGAGTAATATCCCAACCTTCAGTGACGGCTTCAACCTGCATACCCAGGCCTTCAAAAATTTCACTGACTGCGTCATTAGCCATGCTAATGCCCAAGATTTTTTCTATGCGCTGCTGTCTTAAAGCAACAGCATTTCTTTTAGGTAAAGCATCATTTGTTGTGACTTCAGTTAGAGGACCAACACTTCCGCCTGTAATATCAATGATTAACTGTGTTGCACGTTCTATAGCACGTTGCTGTAAAGTAAAATCAACACCGCGCTCAAACCGATGAGATGAATCTGTGTGCAAACCAAATTGACGCGCTTTACCAGCAATGGTAATTGGAGTAAAGAAAGCACATTCCAAAAAGATGTCTTTGGTTTGATCCGTTACAGAGGTATTTTCACCGCCCATAACACCTGCCAAAGCCAATGCTTCTTTGTCATCTGCAATCACCAAAGCAACACCATCTAATTTGATAGTTTGATCGTTCAACAGAGCCAGTTCTTCATCTTTTTTACCAACACGTACTGTAATAGCACCTGTTAATTTTTCGGCATCAAAGGCATGTAATGGCTGACCTAACTCCAGCAACACATAGTTGGTAACATCAACTAAAGGGCCTAAGCTTCTAATACCTGAACGTCGTAATTTTTCTTGCATCCATAACGGTGTTTCCGCGTTTGGATTTACATTTTTAATTAAACGACCTAAATATCGGGGACAGGCTTCTGTTGCTTCAACCTTTACCTCAACAGTCTCGTCATGTGTAACTTCTGCTGCTGCAAAGTCAACCGCAGTCCAGTCCATTTTATTCAGTACCGCAATTTCCCTGGCAACACCTTCTACACTAAGGCAATCTGCACGATTAGGGGTTAAATCTAATTCTATAATCTTGTCGTCTAAGGCTAAATATTCACGTATATCCGTGCCTACGGGCGCATCAGCAAATAATTCCATCAAGCCATCTGCATCTGCTGCAAGCCCCAGTTCTTTTTCAGAACACAGCATACCCAATGACAATTCACCACGTAACTTTGATTTCTTTATTTTAAAATCGCCAGGCAATACTGCACCAACTAAAGCCGCAGGAATTTTTAAACCCACTCTTACATTGCTAGCACCACAAACAATTTGTAATGCCTCTGCCTCTCCAACTGCCACCTGACAAACTCTTAATTTATCGGCATTTGAATGCTGCTCCATAGCAACCACTTCACCAACAACTACACCGCTAAATTCAGCAGCGGCAGGTTCAACTGAATCAACTTCCAGTCCTGCCATGGTGAGCTGCTCTACAAGCTCTTCTGTTGTTACTGATGGATTGACCAGCTCCCTTAACCAAGCTTCACTAATTTGCATGATTCAATCCTATCCTAATTAAATTGTTCCAAAAATTTAAGATCATTATCAAAAAACATTCTTAAATCATTAATTCCATAACGTAGCATCGCTAAACGCTCTACACCCATACCAAAAGCAAATCCGGTAAATTCATCACTATTGATATCTACTGATTTAAATACTTCAGGGTGGATCATGCCGCAGCCCATCACCTCTAACCAGCCTGTATGACCACAAACACGACAGCCTTTGCCATCACACATCACACATTCAATATCAACTTCAGCTGAAGGTTCTGTAAATGGAAAGTAAGAAGGTCTAAATCGAACTTGTATGTCTTTTTCAAAAAATGCGCGAAGGAATTCGTATACCACACCTTTCAAATCAGCAAAACTGACATCGGTGTCAACTAAAAAACCTTCAACCTGATGAAACATAGGCGTATGCGTGACATCCGAATCACAACGATAAACACGACCTGGTGCAATCACTTTTAATGGTGGCTTATTTTCCTCCATTGCACGGATTTGTAACGGTGAGGTATGTGTTCTTAATACCGTATGAGGGTCAAAATAGAAGGTATCATGCATTGCTCTGGCAGGATGGTGCGCAGGAATATTCAATGCTTCAAAATTATGATAGTCATCTTCAATTTCAGGACCATCAACCACATTAAAACCAACACTAGCAAAGATTTTAGAAATTCTTCTTAAGGTAATAGTAACTGGGTGTAGCCCTGCAATTGACTGCCCTCTACCGGGTAAGGTGACATCAACTGACTCACTTGCTAAGCGCTCTGCTAAAACAGCTTGTTGCATTGCTGTTCTTTTGTCTTCCAATTTTTGTTGGAACTCGGCTTTCGCTTTATTGATGACTTGCCCTACAGCACGTCGTTGGTCAGGATCAAGTTTTCCCAGCTGTTTCATCTGTAGAGTGAATTCACCCTTTTTTCCCAGATAAGAAACTCTGATTTGATCTAGTTGATTAAGGTCTTTAACTTCTGCAAGGGCTTGTAAGCCTTGCGAGAGGATTTCTTCGAGGTTAGCCGACACTGCTCAGCTCTCTATATAGTAGATTGGAAGGGGACAGAATGATAAGAAACACATTAACTCACTATTTTTCGTTGTTAGTTAATCTGTTTTTTTATTATTCAGAAATAAATTAGGCTCCCTAAGGAGCCTAATAAAAGCACATAAAATAACTGTGCTTAACCTGTCGTCTAAGAAGGTTTACTTTGATTAGCTTTAGCAATTTCTGCAATTTTTGCAAAACCTTCCATATCACGTACTGCGATATCAGCTAATACTTTACGATCAATTGCAACGTTAGCTTTAGTTAAGCCATTGATGAATCGACTGTAAGACATTCCACACAAACGAGCCGCCGCATTAATACGAACGATCCACAATGCACGAAACTGACGTTTCTTTTGCTTACGGTCACGGTATGCATATTGACCCGCTTTGATTACCGCTTGTTTAGCAACGCGATAAACTCTACTACGTGCGCCGTAGTAACCTTTCGCTTGCTTTAAAATCTTTTTATGTCTTGCTCTGGCAGTTACGCCGCGTTTAACTCTAGCCATGATTCTTTCCTATTAATTAAGCGTAAGGTAACAAACGTGCAATCATTGGCACATCTGAAGGATGAATGCTGGCTGCTTTACGCAACTGTCTTTTACGCTTAGTCGTTTTCTTAGTTAAGATATGACGACGATGAGCTTGACCACATTTAAAACCACTTTTGGTTTTTTTAAACCTTTTAGCAGTTCCACTATGGGTTTTCATTTTTGGCATTTGTTTTCTCCGGTTAATAATTTATAAACGTCCTTGAAATACAAACCCGATAAGGCAAAATGCATGGCCCGACCGAATTATGCGCATCAAATGATGCATTTAACGACTCTATCCTGAATCGTAAAGCTTATTAAGAAGCCGAGTATTAATTAAAATACTCAGCCTTCAAAATAATTACTTTTTCTTTCTAGGTGCCATGACCATAACCATCTGGCGACCTTCAAACTTAGGGAATTGCTCTACAGCTGCCAACTCCTCCAAGTCTTTTTCAATACGTTTTAAAAGCTCCATACCAATTTCCCTGTGCGCCATTTCTCTTCCACGAAAACGCACGGTAATTTTAGTTTTATTGCCTTCTTCAAGAAACTTGGTTAGATTTCTCAGTTTAACCTGATAATCACCCTCTTCAGTTCCAGGTCTAAATTTAATCTCTTTGATCTGAATCTGTTTTTGTTTCTTCTTAGCAGCTTGCAGTTTTTTGTTTTGCTCAAACTGGTATTTGCCGTAATCCATTACCTTACATACGGGAGGATCTGCGTTAGGTGAAACCTCCACCAAATCCATGCTAGCATCATATGCAAGTTGCTTAGCCTCAGCCAATGTAACAACACCTAGTTTATCACCATTCGCACCAACAACACGAACCCGTCTAGCGGTTATATCGTCATTTAAGCGCGTTGTATCTCTTTTAGAAGCGATGCTTTAATCCTCAAGTTTTTATTATTTTCTGTTTGTAATTTCACTACTTAGCCTTTCAGCAAAGTCAGCCATTGACAAACTACCTAGATCTTCACCTTTTTGCGATCTTACTGCAATGGTTTGATTTTCTAATTCTGTATCCCCAATAATAAGCAGATACGGCACTCGTTGCATAGAATGTTCACGAATTTTAAAGCCTATCTTCTCATTTCTCAAGTCTATTTTTACTCTATAGCCTTGTTTTTCTAATTCTTGACATACTTGCTCGGCATATTCCTCGTGCCGATCAGCAATATTCATCACTACAACTTGTACTGGAGACAACCACAATGGGAATGTTCCGGCATGATGCTCAATTAGAATACCGATAAAACGTTCTAAAGAACCTAATACAGCTCTATGTAGCATAACAGGTACTTGCTTAGAACCATCTTCAGCAATATAAGTCGCATCCAAGCGACCAGGCATAGAAAAATCCACCTGAATTGTGCCACATTGCCACACACGATCCAGACAATCTTTTAATGAAAATTCAATTTTTGGACCATAAAAAGCCCCTTCACCCGGCTGCAACTCCCAGGCCAAACCCTTATTATCAAGCGCAACTTCTAATGCTTTCTCTGCCTTATCCCAATCTTCATCACTACCCACTCTATTTTCCGGACGAGTCGAAAGCTTGATTAAAATATTGTCAAAACCAAAGTCTTTATAAACATCAAACAGCATGTCAATAAAGGTTGAAACTTCATCCTGAATTTGCGATTCAGTACAGAAAATATGCGCATCATCCTGCACAAAGTTTCTTACTCTCATCAATCCATGCAAAGTTCCTGATGGTTCATTACGATGACAGGAACCAAACTCAGCCATACGAATCGGTAAATCCCTATAGCTTTTTAAACCTTGGTTATACACCTGAATATGACAAGGACAGTTCATCGGTTTAATAGCAAAGTCACGATGATCTGAATGTGTAGTGAAGATCATATCACCAAATTTATCCCAGTGACCTGATTTCTCCCACAATGAGCGATCAACAACTTGCGGTGTTTTAACTTCACCATAGCCATTTACACGTAACTTTTCACGCATATATTGCTCTACTTGTTGATAAATTGTCCAGCCTTTATCATGCCAGAATACCATTCCGGGTGCTTCTTCCTGGGTATGAAATAAATCCAGTGATTTAGCTAATTTACGATGATCACGCTTTTCAGCTTCTTCCAATCGATGCAAATAAGCTTTTAGATCTTTTTTATCTGCCCACGCAGTACCATAAATACGCTGCAACATTTCATTATCAGAGTTGCCGCGCCAATAGGCACCTGCAATCTTCATTAATTTAAATGCTTTTATCTTACCTGTACTAGGAAGATGCGGACCGCGACACAAATCGGTAAATTCGCCTTGCGTATACAGTGACAAATCTTCATTAGCAGGAATAGATTCTATAATTTCTGCCTTGTAATCTTCACCTATGCCTCTAAAATATTTAACTGCCTCATCCCTGGAAAGGGTTGAACGTGTGATTTCAAAATTTTCTGAAACCAACTGCTGCATTTTCTTTTCTATGACTTTTAAATCATCTGGCGTAAAGGTTCTTTCATACGAGAAGTCATAATAAAAACCATTATCAATACTAGGGCCAATGGTTACTTGAGCTTCTGGAAACAATTGCTTTACTGCTTGAGCCAACAAATGTGCAGTTGAGTGTCGAATAACCTCAACACCCTCTTCATCCTTAGCGGTAATAATTTGCAGCGCTGAATCTTGTTCAATAAGCTGACTTGCATCAACCAATTGACCATCCACCTTGCCTGCTAAGGTTGCCTTAGCTAAACCAGAACCTATTGATTGAGCAACATCCATAACTGTGACTGCGCTATCAAACTCTCTTTTTGATCCATCTGGTAGGGTAATTACTGGCATTATCTTATCTTTCAGTTTCCGCAATAAAAAAAGCACCGCGATGCGATGCTTTATAATCTGGTAGGCGCGAGTGGATTCGAACCACCGACCCCCACCATGTCAAGGTGGTGCTCTAACCAACTGAGCTACGCGCCTAAGGTCTTGTGTTCAATGCGTGTATTATAACGACATTTATTTGTTATGCAACTTTAAATGCACCCTCAAAGCATCATTTCCGCTTGTAACAACTTAATTTCATCCCTCACCGCTGCAGCGGCTTCAAACTCCAAATCTTTTGCATGCTGATACATCTTGGCTTCTAATTGCTTCAATTTTTTTGCTGCCTGCTTGGGCGACAAGGTTTTATACTCAGCAACTGACTCAGCCACTTTAGTCTTTACATTCCCCACCGCCAATCCTGATCCAGGTATTACTAATTCCAAAATATCTGTGACCGATTTATAGACCGTTTTTGGCACTACTCCTTTTTCAGCATTAAATTCAGCTTGTTTTTCTCTTCGACGCTCAGTCTCATCAATCGCTCGACGCATTGATTTAGTGATCTTATCACCATAGAGGATAGCCATCCCGTTAACATTTCTTGCTGCACGCCCTATTGTTTGAACCAACGAAACCACTGAACGCAAAAAACCTTCTTTATCTGCATCTAATATTGCAACCAAGGATACTTCAGGTATATCCAAGCCTTCTCGCAACAAGTTAATCCCCACCAACACATCGAACTGCCCCAAGCGTAAATCACGGATAATCTCCACACGCTCAACAGTATCAATATCAGAATGCAAATAACGCACCTTAACCCCATGCTCCATCAAATAATCGGTCAAATCTTCCGACATCCTCTTGGTTAATGTCGTCACCAAGACTCGCTCTTTTAATTTCACCCGCTTATTAATTTCTGACAGCAAATCATCAACCTGAGTTGTGGCTGGACGTACTTCTATAATGGGATCTAAAAGTCCTGTAGGTCTGACCACTTGCTCAACGAAATGGTCTGTATGCTCTTTCTCATAAGGACCTGGCGTTGCAGACACATAGATCTTTTGCGCAGATTTTGATTCAAACTCATCAAACATCAACGGCCTGTTATCCAATGCAGAAGGCAACCTAAAGCCATATTCAACCAGTGTTTCTTTACGCGATCTATCACCTTTATACATTGCACCGATTTGCGGTATGGTGACATGACTCTCATCAACAATCACTAGCGCATCATCAGGCAAATAATCAAACATAGTAGGAGGTGACTCGCCCAACTCTCGACCGGACAAATAACGCGAATAGTTTTCTATACCTGAGCAATAACCAACTTCCTGGATCATTTCCAGATCAAATAAGGTGCGTTGCTCAAGACGTTGCGCCTCAACCAGTTTATTATTTGAACGCAACTGCTCCAAACGGTCTACCAACTCAACTTTAATCTCACTAATGGCTGCCAGCAACTTCCCTCTTGGCGTGACATAGTGAGTTTTTGGATACACTGTATAACGCGCCAGTCGATGCTTAATCTCACCTGTTAAGGGATCAAATAAAGATAACCGTTCCACTTCATCATCAAACAGCTCAATTCTTAAAGCCTCCTCCTCTGATTCAGCAGGAAACACATCAATCACATCCCCTCGCACTCGATAAGTTGCACGCTTAAGATCAATATCATTACGGGTGTATTGCATTTCAGCCAAGCGGCGCAAAAGATCTCGCTGTTTGATCATGTCACCACGAACCAAATGCAAAACCATCTGGAAATAGGATTCAGGCTCACCCAGACCATAAATTGCTGACACTGTCGCCACAACGATTGTATCTTTACGCTCTAAAAGTGCTTTGGTGGCCGACAAGCGCATTTGCTCGATATGCTCATTTAACGAGGCATCCTTGTCGATAAAGGTATCAGAAGCTGGCACATAAGCTTCTGGCTGATAATAATCGTAATAGGACACAAAGTATTCCACACTATTATCAGGAAAAAACTCTTTCATTTCCCCATAAAGCTGAGCTGCCAAGGTTTTATTCGGCGCCATAATTAAAGCTGGGCGCTGAGTCTCCATAATGACATTAGCAACAGTAAAGGTTTTACCCGAACCCGTTACTCCCAACAATGATTGATGAACCTCCCCATCGTTCAAACCCTCCACCAATTGCTTAATTGCCGTGGGCTGATCCCCTGCTGGCTGGTATCTGCTTTGAATTCTAAATTGTTTTTTCACTTCTACTCTGCTATGTACTTTCAATATCCCTAGTTTCTGGTCTTTAAGAGCGGGAATGTATCCTCGCCCCTAGATAACAACGTTATTTCAGCCCAACACTAAGCAGATTTTTTTACAAATTTAGTTAAAATAACAATTTGCTGACCATTAACGCGACCTTCAATATGCTCCGCATTATCAGCCACCAAAGAAATACCTCTAACAGCTGTACCACGCTTAGCAGTGAAATTAGCACCCTTAACCGTTAAATCTTTAATCAAAGTCACCGTATCACCCGCCTCTAAAACCGCACCATTACTATCAATATGTTTAACACTATCTTCATCACTAGCGCCCTCGCCTGTTGCTTGCGCCCAAGCCAAAGCCTCATCATCTAAATACATCATATCAAGCAAATCACTTGCCCAGCCTTCAGCGCGTAAACGAGTCAACATGCGCCAAGCCATTATTTGCACTGCTGGCACCTGACTCCACATACTGTCATTAAGGCAATGCCAGTGATGCACATCAACTGTCTCTGGATTATCTATTTGCCCCTGACAGGTATCACAAATAAGCACACTTTCATCAGCACTACCATCTGAAGTAGGTGGGACTTCATAAACACTTAGGTTTTCAGTGTTTCCACATAATTCACATTTAGACTCACTACGTGTTTGCAATGCTTTTTCTGTACTCATTACTTTCTATCGCTCAAAACGATACATTATGCCAAATTTTTATGGCCTACTGATTAATTAAGTCAATTACTGCGGATAAAACACATACCATCAACGATTACCCCTAGTGCGGCCGGAGTAAATTATAAGGATTTACAAGATCGCTCTTGCCCAAAACCACTCCCTATTTTAATTATGCACAGCAAGAATGACCATTTATTCCCAGGTTACGGTGAAGAAACCTCTGGTTGATGGGCTGCCTGCAACAATTGCGACCCAATACCCTATAAATTAGATAATGGTTGTTTAGCATATACAGACTGTGCCAACGATGTAAAAACCTGGTACTATGAAGGAGACAAGCTCCATTCACAATGGCCTGAGCTTAACAGCACAATTATTGATTTCTTTGCATCATCAGCTCAAAGATAGATACCGACTTTAGCTTTTTTACAAGCGACAGAAAGCGCATCACACAGAAAGATGCGCTCGGTAATGCTTCTGCATTCCCTATCACCAGCTAAACTTTCCGTTACTTGCCATTATTCTTTAATGATTTGCCAAGTTCCATTTGGTTTTTTCTTCACATTGTAGAAATAAACCTCTTTATTAAACCCAACACGGTATCTATGCGAAGCATCAAACTCTTCAAATACGGTTATATCTACATTTTCCAATCTAATGTTTGTGTCTCGTGATAACGTGTCTTTCAGAACCATGTACATTTCATTTGAAGGGTCTTGCACAGGGGAAAAGCTTTGGAATTTTTGACCGGTTACACTCTCATAAAAACTTAGAGAAGTCACGGGGTCAGGCTGAGGTTCCCCCAAATTAACGGACGGATTAACTAAAGGGCATTAGTCTGCTCATATTCATTTGGGCTTACGTAACCCAAATACGAATGTCTTCGTTG
>DAOWHF010000260.1:0-10456 GCA_030641565.1 Methylomarinum sp. | reverse complement strand
TATTGGCTTTTTCTAGCTGCGCCATTGCATTTAAGCCTAATTCACCGGTACGCAAGGTCGTTTTTAAAATGTCATCTAACGTGTTGCTTTTATTTAGACTGAAACATAATGCCTGTTGCATAAAATGGTATTGCTCAACATCTTCAATTCCCATTTCTATGTTATGCACAGCCAAGGCACCCAGACCTTTGACGGCATATAATAAACACTCCTGTAACGCCAAAACATCTGCATCAAGTGTTTCAATGTGCTGTTCCACACCAACTGTTGCACCTTTATCGGTAAATACAGTCTCATCAATCGCATCATATTGCCACTCAGCTTCTTCAGGTATTGGCTGGTCAAATGCTTGCTGATGTTTTTGCTGATAAGCGAGTAAAAACTGCTGGCGAATGGTGTTTCTACGCTTAACCGCTTGATCAATTAAATCCACAAATTCAGCCGGTGCGAAGTTGACATTTGTCACCATTGAGAATAATGCTTTAGCGATAAACTGATGGGTTTTGTTGCTGACCAAGCCGAATTCTTCAGCAGGTTCGCTATAAAATGCCAAGCCTTTAAGGCTGTACATCAACATGTCCTGAAGACTTGAAACATTGGCTTTTTTACCGCAAATACCAGCCGTATCACAAACGGTATTTTTTTTAGCTTCTTGGCAGTGATAACAAAACATGGTTTATCTCTTTAATTAATATGTTGGATGATCAAATATTAAGGAGCGAGGTTTATTTTTCTACAAAAAAGATGGGCACGCTGTTGCTTTGCCCATCCTACATCACGTCCTTAAATATTACTTAACCCGCATTCCCGCTTGTGCGCCTTGGTCTGGGTTTAATACCCATAAATCTTCACCACCAGGGCCTGCCGCTAGTACCATGCCTTCGGATAAACCGAAACGCATTTTACGAGGCTTTAAATTGGCTACTACTACGGTTAATTTACCTTCTAAATCTTCCGGCGCGTAAGCTGACTTAATCCCTGCAAGAATATTGCGCGTCTCATCACCAATATCTACCGTTAATTGCAGCAATTTACCTGCACCTTCTACATGTTCTGCTTTTACAATTTTAGCGATGCGTAAATCGATTTTAGCAAAATCGTCAAATTCAATCGTTTCAGCGATAGGGTCCCATTTTTTAACCTCAGGCTCCGCTGTTTTTTCTAAATTTTCTTGGGATGCTTCAACAATCGCTGCAATTTTGTCAGCTTCAACTCGTGTCATTAATGGTTTGAATTTATTAATTTCATGATCTAACAACGGTTGTGCATCAGCAGGCCAATTTTGCGAGTCGATGTTTAAGAAGCTTTCTGCATTTTCTGCTAACACAGGAATCACAGGTTTTAAGTAAGCGACTAATAAACGGAATAAGTTAATGCCCATCGAACAGATATCATGTAACTCTGCGTCTTTGCCTTCTTCTTTGGCAACCAGCCAGGGTTTTTTCTCGTCAATATATTGATTGGCTTTATCTGCTAAGGCCATAATCTCGCGCATAGCTTTACCAAACTCACGGTTTTCATAACATTCGGCAATTGAGCCATTTGCATCAATAAATTGTTGGAACAACTCAGGTTCAGCGCACTGTGTTGACAGTTTGCCATCAAAACGTTTTTTGATAAAGCCACTGCATCGGCTGGCAATATTAACCACTTTACCGACTAAATCGGAATTGACCCGTTGGCTGAAATCATCAAAGTTTAAATCCAGATCATCAATGCCATCAGTCAATTTAGCTGCAAAGTAATAGCGCAGATATTCAGGGTTTAAATGTTCTAAATAAGTACGCGCTTTAATAAATGTGCCACGTGATTTAGACATTTTCTCGCCATTGACGGTTAAAAAACCGTGAGAGAAAACCGCACTCGGCGTTCTAAATCCTGCGCCACTTAACATGGCTGGCCAGAATAGGGCGTGGAAATAAATAATATCTTTACCGATAAAGTGATATAGCTCTACATCACTGTCTTTGGCCCAAAACTCATCAAAATCTAAACCTTGCTTATCACACAAGTTTTTAAAGCTGGCCATGTAACCAATCGGTGCATCCAGCCAAACATAAAAATATTTGCCCGGTGCATCGGGAATTTCAAAACCAAAATAGGGCGCATCGCGAGAAATATCCCATTGCTGTAGACCATTTTCCAGCCATTCTGCCATTTTGTTTTTAACTTCTGGCTGTAGATGACCTTCAGCTGTGGTCCAGTCTTGCAGCATCTCAGCAAAATCACCCAGATTAAAAAAGTAATGCTCAGAATCTTTATCTATCGGTTTTTCACCAGAAATAACAGACACGGCATTTTTTAATTCAGTAGGCGCATAAGTCGCGCCACAGGCTTCACAGTTATCGCCGTATTGATCTTTTGCGCCACATTTAGGACATTCACCCTTAATAAAGCGATCCGGTAAAAACATGTTTTTTACGGGATCAAATGCCTGAGTAATCGTGCGTTTACTGATATGTCCACCGTCGCGTAAACGGGTATAAATCAGTGCCGATAATTCTTTATTTTCTGTCGAATGCGTGGTGTGATAATTATCAAAAGCAACGCCAAATTCATCAAAATCTGCCCGGTGTTCTTGTTCAACCTGTGCAATTAATTGTTCGGGTGTAATACCTTCGCGATCTGCGCGTAGCATGATCGGTGTGCCATGAGTATCGTCCGCACAAACATAATGACATTGATTGCCACGCTGTTTTTGGAATCGTACCCAAATATCGGTTTGAATATATTCAACCAGATGACCTAAGTGGATAGGCCCATTGGCATAAGGTAAAGCACTGGTAACAAGAATTTTTCTATCAGACATGGGTAAATGATTGGCACGACAAAAACGAACCGATTATTATTGCACAAAATAGTGTTTTTTTCATGATCTTGAATCAACAATGATTATTTTAAGATTCTTCACTTGAATCACATCCATTAAATCTCATTATGTTAATTAGCTTTATCTGGCTCGATGCTAATTTGTATAATAGTGGTATTATATCCTGACTTAAATACTAGGTTATTATTTTTAACTGGAGCCCCTCATGACAGAAATTACCAAAGTAGACGTTGAAAATCTGCTTAAATCCTTAATTGACCCTAATGTAGAAACCGATTTAGTATCCTCTAAATCAGTTAAACAAATAGCTGTAGAGGGCACTGATGTTAAGGTAACAATTGAGCTAGGTTATCCTGCTAAAAGCTATCTCGCTCAATTAAAAACGGCGGTTGAAGAAAAACTACAAACACTTTCTGGCATTGGCAAGATTACTGTTGATGTGAGTATTAATATCATTTCCCATTCAGTTCAACAGAGCTTAAAACCTATCCCCAATGTAAAAAATATTATTGCCGTTGCTTCAGGTAAAGGTGGGGTGGGTAAATCAACAACGTCTGTTAATTTAGCCTTAGCCTTAGCCGCAGAAGGTGCAAATGTCGGTATTCTTGATGCAGATATTTATGGACCAAGTATTCCAACCATGCTGGGTTTATCAGGCTATCCTGCTAGTGATGATGGCAAGACCATGAATCCAAAAATTTCATTTGGAGTTCAAACCATATCAATCGGTTATTTAATAGAAGAAGACCAGCCTATGATTTGGCGTGGTCCAATGGTTACTAATGCCCTGCAACAACTATTAAAAGATACTAACTGGGATAATATTGATTACTTGATTGTTGATTTACCACCTGGTACAGGCGACATTCAATTAACTTTGGCACAACAAATACCAGTGACGGCTGCGGTGATTGTAACTACTCCACAAGATATTGCTTTAATTGATGCGCAACGCGGCCTAGGTATGTTTGAAAAGGTTAAGGTCCCAGTTCTTGGTGTGATTGAAAACATGAGCATGCATATTTGTAGCAACTGTGGTCATGAAGAAGCTATTTTTGGTCAAGGTGGTGGTGAATCGATGGCTAAGAAAAATAATATTGATCTCTTAGGCTCATTACCTCTGGATATTAAGATTCGCGAATTTGCTGATTCAGGCAGACCAACGGTAGTCGCTGATGCAGATGGTCGCCCTGCTGAAATTTATAAAGAAATTGCCCGTAAAATGGCCGGAAAACTGGCTTTAAAAGGGAAAGATTACAGCAGCAAGTTTCCTAATATTGTGATTCAAAATTCTTAATTTAATACTTAATATTGCGGACTGAAGTCCGCTCTATCACTTAAATATGGTATCTTATGCGATTATTTTAGATCCCCTAGAAACAGAAATATGAGTATAAAATCAGATAAATGGATACGCCGTATGGCGGAAGAAAATGGCATGATAGAACCATTTGAAGCCGGACAAGTAAGAGACTCACAGCAAGGGCGAGTTATATCTTATGGTACATCCAGTTACGGCTATGATGTCCGCTGTTCTGATGAGTTTAAGATATTTACCAACATTAACTCTGCAATTGTTGATCCTAAAAACTTTGCGGAAGAAAGTTTTGTTGATGTTAAAGCAGATGTTTGTATTATCCCGCCAAATTCTTTCGCATTAGCGCGCACAGTTGAATATTTTCGTATTCCACGTGATGTTTTAACTATTTGTTTAGGTAAATCCACCTACGCTCGCTGCGGTATTATCGTAAATGTAACACCACTGGAACCTGAGGGGGAAGGTCATGTAACTTTAGAATTTTCTAATACTACACCATTACCTGCAAGAATTTATGCTAATGAAGGCGTAGCACAAATGTTATTTTTTGGTGGCGATGAAGTTTGCGAAACCTCTTATAAAGATAGGGGTGGGAAATATCAAGGGCAAGAAGGCGTTACGCTACCTAAGGCTTAAAGGTTAAGGATGGGTTAAAACGAAATACGCCCATCCTACTGACCTAATTAATGAAGTTTGCTATTTTTTTGCAGCAGTTCCCCTGGAATAATAACTGGTGGCATCTGCACAAAAAAGCCCTTGTTTTGTAAACTAGCCAGTACTTTATTCACATCTTCTCTGGCTAGTTTTCGCTCTGGACTTATCTCTAGCTCCATAACAAATTCAGTTCGCCCTACGCTTTTAAGCAAAGGCTCAGGGATTCCAGAGAAATCATCTTTTTTCTCTAAATAAAGATAAAGCTCATCTTTTTTAAGGCTTTTATAGATAAAACATTGCATTACACTAATCCACTCATTTAAATTCAAGCTATTTTATACCCTTCACTCATGGAAAACACACCTGTAAAACCAGAAAACTTTTTTAAAACCGCCTGTTATTTTGAAGGGGCGCTTATTTTTGTGGCTATTGTTTTAGGGCTAATTGCAGAGATAGACCCTTTTGAAAACATTCATTTTTCTGAACAGGCTGTTCTCTATGGCTTATTTGGTTCCCTGACACAGTACACTATCTTATTACTAACCGAACATATGTCTATTACTGCGGTAAAAAAAATGAGGCAGGTTTTGCTGGAAACTTTAGGCCCTAGTATGCATAAAAACAGTTGGGCTGACTTATTTGTATTAGCTGCTATTGCTGGTGTATCTGAAGAAATCTTATTCCGGGGCGTTATTCAACCCTGGATGGAAAATTCTTGGGGAATCACAGCGGGGCTTATCGGCAGCAGCATTTTATTTGGGCTAGTACATGCTGTCACCCCCTTATATGCTGTGCTTGCTACTGGCGTAGGTATTTATCTAGGCATGTTTTTAGATTACGATAACGAACGAAATCTATTAATACCTATTATTATTCATGCTACCTATGACTTTTTAGCATTTATAGTCATTATGAGATCTTATAAAAACTCATTAAATGAAACGCCTGAATAATATCAATTTTGCGGAAAACACCATGTCAGAACATAAACAATTAAAATCAGACCTTACCTTGCACTGGGTTGTTACCGGCATAATGCTGTGTATGTTGATTAGCTATAATATTATTTGTTATACGCTGGGTGCCGAGATACAAATTAATATGGCGGAGGAGCAACGGGTTCTTATTAGAACAAGCCTCTATATTATTGCGATTATTATGTTCCCTCTGGTGAATTTATTGCGCTATATTTTACTTAGACTCAATCAAACCATGCCGGGTGATAACTCAGCTAAAAACCGTTATTTTGTCACTACCTTTGTAACCTTAGCTTTAATTGAATGTATTGGTCTTTTTGGCTTAGTGATGTTTATTTTGGGTGATGAGGTTAACTCGCTTTATATTTTTACTGTCTTAGCGTTATTAGGTTTATTTTTACACCGACCTAAAATGCAAGAATACCAACAAATTATTGAAGCATTAAAGCTGCAAAAATTGTAACTCATTTGTATTGTTTTTTTTACTCTAAACCGCAAAGACACCAAGAGTACAGAACCTTAGATATTACTCTTCTTAGTGCCTCCGTGTCTTTGTGTGACAAACAATCTACTAAAGTTTTTTCACACCAAGCCACTAAGACACCAAGGTAAGAGCCTAAGGCTTTCTCTTCTTAGTATCTTTGTGAATTATGCAACTTCGATCACTTCAAAATCGTGGGTAATATCGACTGATTTTCCTAGCATGATAGATGCTGAACAATATTTTTCTGCTGATAATTTTACAGCGCGTTCAACTACTGAGTCCTTTAAGTTTCTGCCTGTCACTTTAAAATGCAAATGGATTTTACTGAAGACGCTGGGAATGGCATCCACCCGTTCAGCCGTTAATTCTGCGACACAATCGACCACATCATTCCGCCCTTTTTGCAAAATATCCATCACATCATAAGAAGAACAGCCGCCTACGCCCAACAAAATCATTTCCATAGGACGAATCCCTATGTTTCTGCCACCATGATCAGCAGGACCATCCATTACTACGGTATGACCACTGCCACTCTCGCCTAAGAAGGCTCTACCATCAATCCATTTAACTGTCGCTTTCATTATTTCTCACTTTTTAAAATAAAATAATTATATAATCTTACAACGAGATGACAGATAAAATTGATTTTTTCTCTATAATACGGCACTGTGCATCAGTTATAGTTCTTTTAAACGCGTAGTTTCAATACGCTTTCTCTTAAAAAGGGAAAATCATAGCACTTCCGTTTTCAGTTAAACAGGGTACGTTGGCATAACAATGAATAATAATAAAAATAATATTTATCAGGACGCGTTAGATCATTTTCTTCATCTTTGTCACACCAGAAGCTATCCCACTAAGACCATTATTATCCGTCCAGGTGACATAGGCGATAAATTATTGTTTATTGTTGATGGCTCGGTTTGTGTCAGCGTTGAAGATGAAGATGGGCATGAACTTATACTGGCCTATTTAAATAAAGGTGACTTTATTGGTGAAATTGGTGTATTTAAAGGCTCTGAGACTAGATCTGTTTTTGTAAAAACACGTACAGCATGTCAGTTAGCCGAAATTTCCTACGATCGACTCACGCTGGCATTAAAAAGTGAATTAAACAAATATGCCCCTGATCTTTTATATATGTTAGGTGAGCAGCTCTCAGCGCGGTTATTAATTACTAGCCGTAAATACCGTGACCTTGCTTTTATGGATGTTGAAGGACGCATTGCCAGAACCTTACTTGATTTATGCAAAGAACCCGATGCAATCACTCATCCTGATGGCATGCAATTACGTATCACCCGACAAGAGATTGGTCGTATTGTGGGTTGCTCTAGAGAAATGGCAGGGCGCGTTTTAAAAGAACTGGAAGAAAAAGATTTAATTTCTGCACATGGTAAAACTATTATTGTATTTGGCACCCGCTAGGTAACAATAACCTGACTATGAGCAATATTCTCCTTGTCTTTACTGGCGGAACAATCGGCTCTACTGCGGTAAATGGCACAATTAACACTTCAAGCAGGCAGGCTTACAAATTAATCAGTTTATTTAATCAAAGCCATGCCGATGCTAAAAACCAAAACTTTACCACCATTCAACCCGTTGAAATTTTAAGCGAGAACCTGTTTCCATCCGTTTGGGAAACACTGATTAATGCCATAGAAGCAGAGAATATCTCACAATATGATGGCATTATTGTGACTCATGGCACCGATACATTAGCCTTTACCGCGGCAGCTTTAAGCTTATATTTTAACGCGATAAAAATCCCCCTTTTGTTAGTATCCAGTGATTATCCGTTAGAGCATCCTCAAGCCAATGGTTTAAGTCACTTTATCTGCGCCATCGAGTTTATAAAGCAAAGAAAAGAAGCGGGTGTTTATGTACCCTATAAAAACCAAAATTCGGAGACTTTAATTCACTTAGGTAGTCGAATTACCTCTTGCTTGCAACTCAGCGGTGATTTTATCAGCGTGCAATCTAAAGCTTATTTATCATTCAAAGATAATGTATTTCATCAACAAAACAATATTAATAGATTAGATTGTAAGCAAACGCAATTAGCACCACGATTCAGTTCTAGAATTCTATTAATTAAACCTTATCCAGGGTTAAATTATGAACATTTTTCATTAGATCAAGTTGATGTGGTTCTGCATGATCTTTATCACTCCGGTACTGCTTGTTCTTCAGATGCTTGGGGAGAAAACCATACACTGGTTAAATTTATTCAAACCTGCAAGCAAAAGAATATTACCTTGTTTATGGCACCAGCTATAAAAAATCAGGATTCTTACGATAGCACTCAGGTTCTAATAGAGCAGGGAGCCAGAATGATATGGAATATGTCTTTAGAAGTGGCTTATGTCAAATTATTGCTGGCTTATGGCAACTTTAATATGAATGATGAAATCACTCAATTCCTAAGCAACAATATAGCATCTGAAATAATCCATTAGATCCTCGCTCCTTAACGTGATTTGATAGAGAAATAAACTCTATGTAGCTTTGATGCAGCAATGTGGAATCAAGAACTCAGAAGCTAAAGACTTGATTTTACTTTATTACATCAAAGCTGCTAAAAATTTAACGTAACAATCATGATGAAGTGAATATGAGATTTTTCACTCATTAAAGCAAACTATCAAACTATTCGTTTGTAGCCGCTACAACTATTAACAACCCCCCTCATAAAATCAAGTATATCGCTACATTCTAACATTGTGTTTTTCACTGCACCTATCGTCGTAGTAGTTTAAAATGCCCTGCGTACAAACTATGTTCATTTTTCAGTGATACCGTAATACATAATAAAAATGATCCACCTTCTTTAATATTTTGACAATTCAAGCCGTGAAATTAAAATCGATCTTAGCGTCATCAATAAGTTTATTCTTATTAGCAGCAACCGCTCCAGTATCCGCCACAACAGGCTATTTTGCTCTAAGCTATGGGCCTAAATCATCAAGTATGGCGGGTGCTGTCGTTGCTGCACCACAAGATGCCACTATTGCTGCGGTTAACCCGGCGGGTATCGGTTTAGTGGGTGAGCGTGTCGATGTATCCTTAATGCTTTTTAGCCCTATTAGAGAAGCCTCTCTTGGTACATCTCAGCAAAAAAGCAGCCGTGATTTTTTTGTTATTCCTAATGGCGGGGTTAGCTATAAAATTAATGATAAAACCAGCTGGGGCGTTTCGGTTTATAGCAATGGTGGGATGAATACTACCTATTCTCGTAATCTGTATGATGAGACCATGGCCTCTGTGATGTCAGGTGGCTTGAGTAAAAGTACAGGGTTGCCAGATACAGGTGAGCTAATGATTGATATGGGGCAAATGATTATAGCTCCGACTTTAACTTATCAAGTTACTCCTAATCACACCTTTGGTATTTCTGCATTACTGGGTGTTCAATATTTTAAAGCGAAAGGTTTAGGTAACTTTCAATGCTTTACTCGCACAGGCGCAACTCAAAATGGTAATGCCTGCACCCCGGACAATGCCGGTCCGTTAACACCCGGTTTTAAGGCTTCACCTGATCTTACTAACAATGGTTATGACTTCTCATATGGTGCAGGAGTTAGACTAGGTTGGGTCGGAAAGATACATCCAATGGTAACCATAGGGATTGCAGGTTCCAGCCCTATTTATATGACTGAATTTAACAAATATAATGAGTTATTTGCAGAACAAGGTGGCTTTGATATTCCCGCCAACTTTACTACCGGTATCGCACTGCACCCTGTCTCTAATTTATTAGTCGCATTTGACTATCAACGCATCTTTTATGGCAGCGTAAACTCTATCGCTAATAATGGACCTATCCCCACTCCACAAGGCCCTGGGTTTCCTGCTGGAAATAGTTATCTAGGTGATAAGAGTGGCATAGGTTTTGGTTGGAATGATATTAATGTTTACCGTCTAGGTCTACAATATCAATACAACCCTGCATGGACTTTTAGTGCAGGCTATAGCTGGAACGACCAGCCTTTTAACTCCGATCAGTTATTATTTAACATTATTTCTCCCGCCGTTAATACTAAGCACATGACCTTTGGTATAGGTTACAGCCCAGATAAATACAGCGAATGGAACTTATCTTATCAACATGCCTTTAAAGACTCCGTCAGTAGCAATCAAACAGCACTAGGTGTTCCTGGTTCGGTGTCTATGTATCAAAATTCTAT
>DAOWHF010000074.1:0-9332 GCA_030641565.1 Methylomarinum sp. | reverse complement strand
TTTTTTATGCGTAGTGCAAATTGAAACAAACCAACATAATCTTCGAATGAAAAGCGCCAGCGTATTCCATCAACCTCCACCACTATCGAATTACACTATACCCCCCCTTACAAGCTACCAGTTGCGACAACAAGTGTTTTCTTCATTATAAATTCTAATTAAACACCATATATCTCAGCCATCATGCAATCACAATAAGCAGGTAAATTTTTCAGGCTTAACAAACAACCATTCACTTACGACTCCATCGACACACCCACAGTATTAATCAAAACACCAAAAGACCTTGCATCAAAGCTGATTAGCTTATCCCCCATCAAAGAGACTTTTCGAAGAAAGTTGGCTCGTAGCCGTTTATTTTAATTCATTACCTAATAAGCAACAAAAGACCACCTCTCCCCTTTATTTACAACCAAAACTTCTCTTCCTCATCAAATCAATTTTATTGAAACATGAGCTAGTTCTGTTTTTTTTGAAATACTCTCTCTAGAATTAACCCTTCAAAATGCGTTATTTTAAGCATTTTGGTAGAAATTGTCATAGCTAACTTACGGAATAATAAATTATGAATGCATTCAATATAAAATCAATCCTACCACTGATCTTTTTAATCAGCTTTAGCTCTACCGTGCTTTCAGCAGCGGAAGAGACGGAAAGTGCGCTCGACTTTACCAGTAGAGAGCGGTTAATTGAAACACTGGTTGAAACCGACGAACAGGCACAAACTGAATTGACTGATGCTCAAACTGTTTTAAATGACGCGCAAAACGAACTTAGTGACGCCCAAACTGCATTAGATTCAACTGATAAAGATGCCACAACTGAAGAAATTGCCGCATTAGAACAACAGTTAGCTGATGCCGAACAGACAGTTGCAACTGCTGAAACTGATGTTGAGGCGGCTGAATTAAATCTGGCTTCTGCCCAAGAAAATCAGGATACACAACTAGAACAAATTGATGAGCTTAGTGATGAACAGGTGTTTGCTTTAAATCGTTCACTCAATAACGCCGTTAATAACAACCTGATTGGCGACCTGGATGGTGCATTTATTTTACAAAGTGTTGTTGAAGGTGACTACAATAAATTACAAATCAATTCACTAACAAAAGCATTGGAAGAGGAAGCCAAGTTCGCTACTTTTTCGGACAAATTCCAGGCTAAATATGATGAATCGAGCAACGAGAAATTTCTTGAAATTTCTGACAGGATGTTAAGTCGTGGCGAAATGCAAAAAGAAAAATTTTTGGCAAAAATAGATAAATTTTCTGCATTGGGAGATAAAGGTGATTTTTCAAAAGAATCCGCAAAAAACCAAGTGAAAGAACTTGCCAAGTTATCAGCAAAAAATGAAGCAAAAGGGATTGCCAAAAAATCCGCGTTGGATAATGTAAAGAAATCTGCAAAAACACAAGCTAAATTGAATGCTAAAAATGTGTCTAAACAGATTATTAAAGAAGAAGGGCGAAATACCCTGAAAGAAAATGGTCGGAGAGCTAGACAAGGCCAAGGCCGTAGCTAAACCACCTGGATTTAATTCTGAATAGAAAAGGGAGGCCTCTCCCTTTTTTGTTTAAACCTGAATTTGTGACGAGTATCGCAACAAAGTCTCGGACTTAGGCTTTAAACAAAAGCAAATCATCCTCCTTTAAATCTAACGCTTTAAATCGTTAAAAAAATAGTTTTATAATGAAAAATACTATGTCTTACGGATTAACTCCTCCCGCTTTATCGTTATTCATATTTTTAAGTTTTTTAAGTCTTTCTGTCATGGCGGACGACTCCCCACTTACACAAGGCATACAATTTTTTGATAAAGGTAATAATGAGCAGGCTGTTCAGTTTCTGACCAAAGCTGCTAGGCAAGATCCGCAGTCTGCAAAAGCCTTTTATTATCTGGGTCTGGCTGCCTCAAAACAAAATAATTATGCAAAAGCCGTCGCCGCTTTTAAAAAAACGATAGAAATTAATTCAGCATTGCCTGAAGTACATTTGGCCTTAGGTGTTAGTTATTACAGACTTGGATTGAATACACTTGCACTACATACTTTAAAACAAGAATTAAAAATCAACGCAAAAAACAGTTCTGCTCTTTATTTTTCTGGCTTAGTTTCAGCAAAAAACAATGATCATCAAAAGGCGATTGCTTACTTTGAAAAGGTCGCATCGATAGATAAAGAATTTCAGCAAATGGCTGTTTATAACATCGCTTTATCTCATTTAGCACAAGATAATAACGAGCTAGCTACGCAAGCTTTGCAACAAACGGTTAATTTGGATTCAAACACCGATTTGGCTAAAAATGCCAGATCCATGTTAAATCAACTTATGGTAAATAATGAGTTTGCTGACAAAAAAAGATTTAAAAGCAACAACAAGCCTTGGTTGGTATCTGCAAAAACAGGATTTGAGTTTGATGATAACGTGACTGTGAGTGATATAGATACTACAACGGGAATCGAAGATGTCGCCGCCACATTTGAGTTCTCTGGCAGTTATAAAATTATTGAGCAATCAGGCTTTGAGCTAGAAGCTGAATACAATCTTTACCAGAGCTTGTATAAAGAGTTATCGGAATTTGACCTTCAATCACATAGTTTTTTGCTTTCAGCAGCAAAGGAGTTTAAAAACGTTGATAATGGTCTTAATTACAGCTACAACCTCACATTTCTTGGTGGTAAACGTTTTTTTGAAACACAAAGTATTACGCCTTATGTTGGTTTTATGCCATTATCAAACTGGTATGTAACCTTAAATTACAGTTACAAGCACAAAAACTTTTTTGCTGTGAATGAAAGAGATGCCAACCAAAATGGCATGGGGTTAAGTAACTATATTTTCTTTAACGATGCACAAAGCCATGCGCTTTTAAGTTATCGGTTTGAAGACGAAAATACCCAAGGTTCCAGTTTTGATTATCAGGGTCATTATTTTACTACAGCTCTAAAGTCAAAATTTTCCAACTATTCTTTGTCGCCTAAAACACATATCAACTACGAGTATTATTTTAAAGACTATGAGTCTGTTACTCCAAGCATTAGCCAAATAAGAAGTGATGAACGGCATACAATCAGTTTAGGCCTATCCTTAACACTTAACAAATATGTTAATGCCAATATGGAGTATCAATATATAGAGTCAAATTCAAATCTGGAGTTTTCTGATTTTAATGAGAATATTGTTACATTTGATTTGGCTGTTACCTATTAATCAGACGCCTACATCTAATAAACTAGGGTTGGGGCAGAAGTTTTAAGTTTTTTAAAGCCAAGCCCCACAATTCTAATGCTATTAACTTAAACATTAACAATTTCCTCCTTTAATCTGTTGCCATTTATGAATAAGGAGACAGTAGAAATAGATTCCATTAAATCACTCACTTGCATCACAATATCGTCGTCATTTTTCTCCTGCCGCACCATTCCTCTGCTATTATTTCTTCACCCTTCACAGGCTGCCTTACCCATAACAATAAAATATCACATAAAAAAGGCCGAGACACGTTAAGTATCTCGGCCTTTTTATACAAATTACAACAGCAAACACTCAAATTACTACTAAGTTATCCCTGTGTATAAGCTCTGCATCATCTGCGTAGCCTAATATTTCTTCAAATTCCGTGCTTACTTTTCCGGTTATTTTTTCTGCTTCTCTAGAGTTGTAATTGACCAAACCCCTAGCGATTTCTTTTCCATTTTCAGTTATGCAGGAAACCAAATCACCTCGATCAAACTCACCAACAACCGACTTAACACCAACTGCTAACAAGCTTTTTCCTGCACTTATTAAAATATTGACAGCCCCTTGATCAAGAATTAATTGCCCTTTAATCTGCAACTGCCCTGCAAGCCACTGCTTTCTAGCTGCTAACGGTGCAATATCGGGTACTAAGTAGGTTCCAATTTGCTCACCAGAAATAACTCTATCAATAACACCTGGCTCTGCTCCCGAAACAATCACTGTTGCAGCACCTGAACGCGCCGCCAATCTGGCCGCACGAACCTTTGTGCTCATGCCCCCTCGACCTAGACCACTTCGACTCTCTCCAGCAACCTGATCTAACAACGGATCATCAACACTGGCACTTGAAATTAATTCGGCATTGGGATTAATACCTGGATCAGAATCCAATAAACCCGCTTGATCGGTCAATATAATTAACAATTCGGCCTCAACCAAATTAGCAACCAATGCGGCCAAAGTGTCATTGTCACCGAAGCGAATTTCATCGGTTGCTACCGCGTCATTTTCATTAATAACAGGGACAACACCAAAATCCAGCAGTGTTAACAGTGTACTTCTTGCATTTAAATATCGCTGACGATCCGATAGATCATCATGCGTCAACAATACTTGAGCGGAATGAAGATTATGTTTCTGGAAATTGTCTTCAAAGGTTTTTACCAAACCCATTTGGCCAACAGAAGCTGCCGCCTGAAGTTCATGCAAGGTTTTTGGCCGCTCAGTTAATCCTAAACGACAAATACCTTCTGCAACCGAACCCGATGAAACCAGTAAAACATCCTTGCCTTGCAAACTGATACCTGCCATTTGAGCAACCCACTCGGCAATAGCTGGCTTATTTAGCCCCTTACCTCCTGCTGTCAGGAGTGAGCTACCTATTTTTACAACAATTCGATTGATATCAGAAAAGTTATTCCTGCTCACTTTCCTTATCCTGCTGTCTTTGCTGATCCAGAAAATCCATAATGGCATACATCAAGTTTTGCGTACCTTGCTTTTTTAGTGCCGAAATTTTGAACACAGGACCTTCCCATGCCAGCTCATCTACAATGGCTTTGCAATGCGCATCAGACTCTTCATCTAATAATCGATCTATTTTATTCAATACCAACCAGCGAGGCTTGCTTGCTAAATCATCACTCCATTTCTCAATTTCATTGGTGATTTTTTTTGCCGCCTCAACCGGCGTATCCATTGATTCATAAGGCACTACATCAATCATATGTAACAAAAGACCGGTACGTGAAAGATGCTTTAAGAATTGCAACCCCAACCCTGCGCCTTCAGCTGCCCCTTCGATAACACCTGGAATATCAGCAATAACAAAGCTACGTAAATCACCAACCCTAACTACACCCAAGTTAGGATGCAAAGTTGTAAACGGATAATCAGCAACTTTAGGCTTAGCCGATGAAACTGAACGAATTAAACTAGATTTACCGGCATTAGGCATACCTAGCAAACCAACATCAGCTATAACCATTAACTCAAGATTAAGAACTCGATTTTCGCCAGGCTGACCTTTTGAAAATTGCTGCGGCGTTCGATTAACACTGCTTTTAAAGCGCGTATTACCAAGCCCATGAAAGCCGCCCTTGGCAACCAGCAAAGTATCACCTGGGTTAATTAAATCACCAATTTTTTCATCGGTAGTGCTTTCATAAACAATAGTACCCGGCGGCACAGAAATATAAAGGTCTTCACCTTTTCTGCCGGTACAATTACGCCCCATGCCATTTTGGCCACGTTGAGCCTTATGCAATGACAGGTAACGAAAATCAGCTAAGGTATTTACATTTTCCGTAGCAACAAGATAGACACTGCCGCCATCACCACCATCACCACCATCAGGACCGCCCATAGGAATATATTTTTCCCTACGAAAAGTAGCAACACCATTACCACCGTCACCAGCCTGTACTCGAATATCAGCTTCGTCAACAAATCTCATTTTTTTTAAGCATTAAGATCAAACCACAACCTCCCTACTCACCTACATTATTATTTGATACAAACAAAAAAGCCCCGTCAATGACGAGGCTTTAATGATAACTGCACTTATAACGATTGGGCTATTAAGCTGCCACAATACTGATAAATTTGCGGTTTTTTGGGCCTTTTTCTTGGAAAAGCACTTTACCATCCGCTTTCGCGAACAATGTGTGATCTTTACCAATGCCTACGTTTTCACCAGCATGGAAACGCGTTCCACGTTGACGAACTAAAATATTTCCAGCTAGAACTTCTTGTCCGCCGTAACGTTTAACACCTAATCGTTTGGCGTTGGAGTCACGACCGTTTCTAGTACTACCACCAGCTTTCTTATGAGCCATTGCTTACTCCCTTATATTAAGCAGAAATACCAGTAATCTGGATTTCTGTGAAGTATTGACGATGCCCCATTTGCTTCATGTGGTGCTTACGTCTTTTAAATTTAATGATTTTTACTTTCTTATGTCTGCCCTGAGATACTACCTCAGCAGTAACTTTTCCTGACTCAACATAAGGCTGGCCAATTTTAGTGTCATTGTCAGACTGAATCATTAATACTTTGTCGAACTCTACGCTATCGCCTGTGCCAAGTTCAAGTTTTTCTATTTTTAGTGTCGTACCTTCTTCTACTCGGTACTGTTTACCACCTGTTTGAATTACCGCGTACATCTGCGTAAGCTCCGTCAAGCATTTAATCTGTTAAAAGTGAACAGAAAATTATATGTTTAAAAACAAGGCACGTCAACTACTAATTAACTCACCCTATGAAGATGGACATAAAATAACACAAGAAAGCTATTGACACCACCCCTTGTTATTCAATAGCATGTCCTGTTGATTTAAACAGGTTACTTAAAAATTTACGAATGACAGCACAAAAAGCGGCAAATAATTCAAAACCCATTGATTTTGATGAAATAAAAAATCTAACTAAAGAAGAAGCTAGTGCTGTTGATCAACTTATCATCAACGAATTAAGCTCTGACGTTTTACTTATCAATCAAATTGGTCACTATATCATTGGCAACGGTGGCAAAAGATTAAGACCCATGCTTTTGTTACTCGCAGCCAAAGCACTGGGAAAAGCTAACGACAACCACCTGATTTTAGCGGCTGTTATTGAGTTTATCCACACAGCCACCTTATTACATGATGATGTCGTTGACGAATCTGACCTAAGAAGAGGCCAAGAGAGTGCCAACGCTGTTTGGGGCAACGCTGCCAGCGTTTTAGTTGGTGATTATCTCTATTCCAGTGCTTTTGAGATGATGGTTCGCACCAATAACATGCGGGTTATGGAAATTTTGTCTACTACAACCACTGCAATTGCGGAAGGTGAAGTATTACAACTTTTAAACTGTAACAATCCGGATACCACAGAAGAAAAATATCTTGAAGTCATTGCCAGAAAAACCGCTATTTTATTTAGTGCAGCCACACGCTTAAGCGCAGTATTAGCCGAGGCAGATAACGAAACCGAAGAAGCTCTTGCCATCTACGGACAACAATTAGGCGTTGCATTCCAGTTAATCGACGATGCTTTAGACTACAAAGCCACAACCGAAGAACTTGGTAAAAACTTAGGCGATGATTTAGCAGAAGGCAAGCCCACACTGCCTTTAATCTACGCAATAACACATGGCACAGAAGACCAGGCCAATGTGATTATTAATGCGATTAAAGAAGGCTCAAGAGAAGCATTTAACGAGGTTTATGACATTGTTATATCAACTAATGCCATTACTTATACTGAAAAATGTGCTGATGATGCAGCACAAAAAGCCATTGATGCGCTTGATTGCTTAAAAGATTCTACTTATAAGGATGCCTTAATTACATTGGCCAAATTTTCTGTGCAACGCGATCATTAATTCTTAATCTCGCTGTTATTTAACAAAACACTAACTTATAAATTATTTCCTGCCCATCATATTTAAATGATGGGCACGCTCCGCTTTACCCACCCTACAGCTATACTAACCCCACAAATAACACTGACCTCACCACAGGAGCTTAGCGATGCTTTTATCCATCTATATTTAGCAGGGCATTCAACTCATGAATGGCTTCTACCAAATCGCTATACCGTATCTCAATTTTTTCTATTAGCTCCGTTAAAAATTCGCCCATTTCATTATCTTCCATACTACCTATCACCATGAAAAAGCGATCCTCTAACTCACTCACCGCATCGGTATCGACTATTTCATCTAATACATCAATCGCCTCAGAATCAGAAAGCAAAGCAATAAAATCCTCATCTGTTAGCCCATCACCTTGCTCCACTAACAAGTCAAGCGCCTTAGAAACTTTTGCCGTCATTTCACCAACTGCATCTAACAAACTTAGATCAACTGTCAATTCGTGCAGCGCTTGATTTGCCTGCTTTAAGGTTATTAAACGAGTGTCAATTTGTTGCTTAATTAATTGCATTTATTTACCTGCTAACTTCTTTGACAAACCACCTGTACGCAAAACACTTTGCCTTAAGGTTTCACTAAAAATAGAATAATCACTCACAATTCTCAGCTTGTTTTTTGCACGTGTAATCGCAGTATAAATTAGCTCCTTAGTTAAAACGGGGTTAATTTCATGCGGCAAAACACACAGACATTCATCGAACTCCGAACCCTGGCTTTTATGTATTGTCATGGCAAAAACGGTTTCGTGTGCGGGCATTCGGCTAGGCAGTACTTTTTTTACACTACCATCAGGACGCAGAAAAAACACTCGATTTGCTGTAGACGCCTGATCATACAAACAAAGCCCAATATCACCGTTATAGAGCTGCATACTACTGTTATTTTGAGTCACCATCACCGGGCGACCGACATACCATTGCCCTGTTATCCGTATTTTATTTTGCTGAGCCAGCTTTGCTTCAACATTTTTATTAATCTCAACCACGCCACGCTCAGCATGACGATTAGAACATAACACTTGAAACTGACTAAAAGCAGCAAAAATATCGTTAAAATCCGCGTTATTTTCAATTTCCTTTAAATAAGGCAAATATTGCTCTGCAATATATTCAATTAAATCTGTCTCAAGTAAGCCAATTTGCTCCGAGTCATTTTCAAGCCAACCCCATGCGTCATCAATCGCCTGCTTATTTACCGCCTCAGCCAATGCTTTAATTGCCCCTTTAAAACGATGCGATTTTTTTAACTCTACAGTATTTTCAGGCAAAACAGCTGTTAAATCTGCCAGCACTGCGCCGGCTTCCACAGAAGCCAGTTGATCCTTATCTCCAAGGAGAATAAGTCTTGAATCTGGCTTTAAAGCATCCACCAGTTTACTCATGAGCGCCAAATCGACCATAGAAGCCTCATCTACAACCACTAGATCATAAGCCAGCGGATTATTTGAATCATGCTTAAAATAGGGTGACGATGGGCGTGCGCCTAACAATCGATGTATTGTGGTCACAGCCTCTGGTATCAGAGGCTTAATTATCTCTGAACATGGCAGTGTTGCTTTATTAGACCCTATTGATTCCTGCAAACGCATGGCAGCTTTGCCCGTTGGGGTGGCTAAAGCAATATGCAAAGCGCCACCATCTTTTATGGCTAATTCTTGCAATATCGCTAAAATTT
>DAOWHF010000245.1:0-8841 GCA_030641565.1 Methylomarinum sp. | reverse complement strand
TTAAAACTAAACAACCACCCGCTAAAAGACGGGTGGGTTAGAGAGTTTGACGACTGAAAGTCGTGATACAGGGCAAATAGCCCTGTTGCCTATGTTCACTCTTACTTTGTAAATTGACTACTTGATACATCTACATGCACAAAACAGCTAAATCAGCCGTAGGATGGGCAAAGGGCTTTTTCGTGCCCATCTTTTACAGTATAAGTGATGGGCACGGGATAAAGCCCCTTTGCCCATCCTACTAGTCTGTAATTAAAAGGTAACGAAACTTTCCGGAAAAAAGGCTTTTCCAGCACCATGACTGAGAAAGCCTTAGTTGAATAAAGACTTACATTTCTAACTTTCCAGCTCTACATTCAGCCAATCTAGTTTTCAATTTATCAGCCCAATAGTCATAAGAAGCTTCAACTTTTCCCCAGCTATTAAATTTCTTAGTCCAGTTTTTACCACCTGCCCGCTTATCAACACCCATCATTAATGGTTTTCGTGTTACAGAGTCTTCAATTGAAAATTCAACCGCAGTTTCACCGACAAAAGTTCCTGAGCCGAATGCCATTTGCTTAATACCTGACATTGCCACCGTCCCCGGATGAATAGAGGTTAAAGTATCAAGTGCTACCCATGAACCTTCAGCCTCTGTGATTGCACCTCTAATACGCATCACACCAGGTCCAGGTTGGCTAACTATTTGATAATCACTACTAAGTGCTTTTTTTATAGATTGATATAGATAGCTTTTCAAATGCTGACGATCTTCAACTGACACGTCCGCAACACTAGACTCAGCTTTCACCCAAATAGTAATGGGTTCTAACAAAACTTTATTGTAATTCTTACATAACTTATTTACATCAGGATGACGATAAACCAATAAAGCTTGGTCGTCTCCGCCTTCTTTCAGCATGTGATATGCACCCAAAAAACCTGCTGGCTCAACTACGTTTGCCTGATAGGTTGTTGCACAACCAGTAGCCAATACGCTAGCAGATAATAATGTTAATGTTTTTATATTCATTTCTACACCTTCAATTAATAGTTAATATAAACAAACAAACAAACAAACAGTCCATTGTCTTACATGAAAAAAATGATACTGATTTCAATTTTCCGCTAGTGACTCAAAGGTTTAAGGTGAAACATAATCAATGGTCTGTTCTATCCACATTCTGTCATCGTCAGGCATAATAAAAGAACCCGTTTCACGACAACTTTTCATGCGTACTCCCATTCTGTCACGCCATAGTCGAAAGCCATCAACCACATCCGCCCATCTATTCATTGGATCAAGGTTTCCGCCCAATCTACCAACTACCTTATCTACACCAGCAAAAAGACGTTCACCAGTTTCCGAGTCTAAAATTTCCATTTCTCCAGACAGTTCGCCAAGAAACGGCCATTTTCCAGTACCCATTCCCCATACTGTAGAAGCCATCCAAGCATATGGAGCCACTGCGAGTACATCTGCCAATAAAACATTCGCTTTGGCTGCGTCTGTTACAGCCCCTCTAACTCTCAGAACACCTGGTCCACTTTCCTTAACAACTTCAAATTGTCCTTTCTTCATAGCATCGTAAAGAGTTCCCCATGCCATAATTAATAGCATCTTCTTGTCTTTAGGGTCCAATTCGGCCAATTCAGAACCTTCTCCTTTAGCCCTTAGAGAAACGGGGTCAATCATTACCTTTGTATAATTATTACATTGTGCCTTCGGGTTTATATAAAGGTACAAAGCTTCATTACTTTTTCCTTGTTTAAATTGCGAATAATCACCCAGAAAACCGGTTTTTTCAACATGTCTACTCTGTTTTGCAGCACAACCTAAAGCTAACATCAGCACACTAAGTAATAAGGCTACTATTTTCAACTTATTGATCATTTTATCCATATAATTTTCTCCTATTGTTACGTTTTAAAAAAACTTTAATTTAACTTATTAATCATTTAATTAAATTTTTCTAACACTGCTGGGAACTTGAATTTTATAAAAAACAGCATATAAAACAGGCACCACAACCATCGTCAGAATTGTACCAAAGGCCAAACCAAACATGATCGTCACCGCCATTGAAACCCAAAATCCATCTTGTAATAAAGGAGCCATACCCAATACTGTAGTCGCTGCTGCGTTAACTACTGGACTCAATCTTGACTCTAAAAAACAAGGTATAAAGAATCGGAACTATGCCTAGTGTAAAAACAGTGCCGACTATCAAGCCAAACGCCATGACACAAGCCATGCCGTAGAACAACGGATCTTGTGACAAAATCAGCGGTAACAAACCCAGCACTGTTGTTGTTACTGATAACAGAATCGGCCTAAACCGGGAAATGGCCGAACCGATGACAGAATCGTAAGGGCTATTCCCCTCTTCACGGAGAGTTTCAATTCGGTCAATCATAACAATACCGTTATTGATTATCGTGCCCGCCAAGCTGAGTAATCCTAATATCACCATGAAACCAAAATCAGCTTGCATTACCAGTAGACCGATAACAGCGCCAATAAAAATTAGCGGTATGGTAATCAATACTATTCCAGCGAGTCGGAACGAATTAAATTGCCAGACAAGTAACACGATAATCATCAAGAAACAAAAAGGAAACCACTTGGTCAACTTCTTTTGTGCCTTGGCAGAATCATACAATTCGCCTCCCAGACTCCAACTATGAAATTCAGGGTATTCAATGCCATCCAGCATTGGCGTAACCTTTGCCAAAACTTCCTTGGAGGTCATCAACGTGCTTTTAGTGTTGACGCTTACGGTTCTATTCTGGTTATGGCGCATAATTTTACTGTACTCGCCAACAGCCTTAACATCAGCTACTTGAGATAGCGGTACGCCTTTAGGATTTTGCCTGGAAAAAATATTTAGACTATTCAAATCCGATAACGCGGTGCGTTCCTCCTTGACGCCACGGACAACGACAGGTACTTCAATATCACCCGCCCAGAAATCGGTCAAACTTTTACCATATAAAAATGCATCCAGAATATCGGCAACCTGCTGCGACGACACACCCGCTCGTCGAGCACGTGCCTGGTCGATTTCAACCTGCATTTTAATGATGGGATTATCCCAGTCCTGTTTAATATCCAAAGTACCAGGAAGCTGTCTTAATGTTTGAATCAACTGTTCGGCGTGGTCTTGCAAAACAGCCATATTCGGACCGCTGAACCTTATTTCAAAAAAACCTGGCTCACTGGCACCCAACCACATCGATTTAACACGACCGCGAACTTCGGGAAATTCAGCTAACAGATACTGACGAGTCCGATTGACCAGTGTCTCCACCTGATCGCCATTTTCAGTATTAACAATAAAAAAACTATTATAGGGCTCAGGGTCTTCAGGTGATAGCGACAGAAAAAACCGCGGACCACCATCGCCAACAAAAGCCACCGAACTGGTTATTTCGGAATTGATTTGTTCATTATTTAACCACTGGCTAATGTCTCTAACTACTGCGTCATTCTGTTCAATACGTGTGCCTGCCGGCATATCCATATAAATCAAATATTGATTACGATCCCCCCCCGGAAAAAAAGTTTGAGGTACAAAAGTAAAAGCATAAAAAGACAGCGCCAACACCGAAAACGCACCGACTAAAATAATCAAACGATGGCGCAAGGCAGTTTGCAATAACGCTCGATAAATTTGGTAAAATCGGGATTGGTAAGGATCGGCTGGTGTGCTTTGGTCTGCTTGATTATTGGTTTCGACCTTCATAAACCAGAAACAGCTGACAGGGGTGACAAACATTGAGAAAAACCACGAACCTAATAACAGTATCGCGACAACCTGACCGAGTGACTTGGTGTAATCACCAGTACTACCTTCCATAAGGATCATCGGTAGAAAAGCAAATACAGTGGTCAAGGTACTGGTTAACAAGGGTATCATTAAGGTTTCACCTCCTTGTAAAACAGCATCTCGCCGAGGTGTTCCATGTTCCATACGGGTTCTGATATCTTCAGCCGTGACAATGCCATTGTCGACTAACATGCCTAAAGCAATAATCATCGTCGCTAACGACATTCTTTGCATTTCTATTCCGAAGACCGACATCATCACCACACCGAAAAGCATAACCAACGGCACAAAAGAACCCACGATCAAACCGGTACGCAGACCCAAGAAAGCAACAACAACGATCAGCACTATTATCACCGTTTCGATGACATTCAGCACCATACTATCGACAGATGTTTGAATCAATTTTGGCTGGTAAGTGGCATATTCAAAAACATAACCCCAGGGTAGTGCTTGTTCTATTTCATCGAGTTTGGCCGTTAAGCGTTCACCATAAGAAACGGCATTGACTTGTTCCAGTAAAAATACACTTAATATAATGGCCGGTTTGCCATCAAAATAAACCGGCTTGTTAGGCGGGTCGACATAACCTCTTTCAATTGTCGCTATGTCCTCTAGGGGCACTATTTTGCCATCGCCTACTGAAATCAATACCTCGCCGATTTCGTGATAATAATGAAATCGGCCACTGGGCTCAATGATAAATTCAACGCCTTCGACATTAACTTTCCCGGACGGTAAGATGATATTCTGGGATGTCAGCGCTGAAGTAAAGGCACTGGGTTCGATATTGTATTGCGCCATTTTGGCATTGGTGACATTTAGGTAAATGCGTTCATCTTGAACCCCGCGTAAGGTAATTTTTTTAGTTCCGGGTAAGGTCGATAAAAATTGGCGAGCGTTGCGGGCAACCTCGTGCATTTCCGCCATACTGAAGCCTTCGCTCCACAGTGCGATGGTTGCCACAGCTGTATCGCCAAACTCATCATTGACAACAGGACCCATTGTTCCCGCAGGTAATTGCGGTTTTAAATCGGCCATACGATTACGTATTAACTTCCAGACTGCGGGTAGATCCGCAGCCGGGACTTCATCCCTAATAGTCACATGAGTCAGCATTTCGCCAAATTTTGAACGCGAACGTTTAATTTCATCGACTTCGCCGATTGTCCTCACTTTCTCCTCAATCGGTCGGGTAATTAATCTTTCGATTCGTTCCGGTGGCATACCCGGGTAGTGTGCCGAAATCACCGCTTCACGAATAATAATCGACGGATCTTCCAACCGGGGGAAATCCTGATACAAATAGATGCCACCAAGTACGATCATCAGGACCGATATAACGACCAGCCGAGAATTGTTGAGAGCAAAACGGGTAATATTGAACATGACGCTAGCCTTGCTCAGGATTGGTTTTTGCCTGCATCAGTTTCACCTTCATGCCATCAACAAGAAAACTGACTCCGGCCACTGCAATAACATCTCCTGGTTTCAGCCCTTCATAAACATTACCCATATTGTTCTGTCCACCCGAAATCTTTACCAGAACTTTTTTTACCGTTGATGTTTCAGGCTGGTAGACATAAACATAGCCTTGTTGCGCGACACCGACTATCGGGGTGATTGCAATGGGAGGTATCAAATAACCTTTTTTCTGGCCTTTGTTATTGATAGCCAATGTTACTTCTGCCGTCATTCCCGGCGCCACCATTTTGGGTTGAGTAAGCATCACGACCTTGACTGGAAATAAATTATCATCCCCTGCAGCAGAACCAAGATAAGATATTGTACCCGCAAATGTATGTTCAAGTGCCGATGGAAATTTTATCGTTGCAGCTGCGCCTACACTCAAAAAACCAACAACTGTCTCAGGCACACCCAGTTGCACTTCCATTGGGCCTTGGGCATCAATTCTGAACACCTCCTGTCCCACCTGAACTTCCATGTAAGGCTCAACCATACGCTGAGCAATGTATCCATTGTAGGGTGCAGTTAAAACGGTTTTAGTTAAATCGTGTTCGGCCAGTTTCACCTTTGCCAGGGCAAGTTTAACAGCCGCCTGTGCTGCCCGGAACTGATATTTAGCCCGGTCGACCTGCCGTTGACTCCCCGCACCTTGTTCATAGATGGAAAGCTCACGCTTATATTCGATGCGTTTGTGTTTCACATCGGCTCTAGCCTTACCTAAGTCCGCATTTGCAGCTTTCAGATCCAGTTTAAAATCCTTAGGATTCAAAGTGGCCACCTGCTGATCTTGACTTACTTTTTCACCGATATCAACATTGACTAATTGCACATTACCGGCGACTTCAAAACTCAATCGTGAAAATTCAGTGGCCATAACCACACCTGAAAACTTGCGGGTATTGGTATCGGTAGGTCTGGAAATGGTAATTGTCTTGATCGCCCTGATTTGTTCAGGTATTAGCTGTTCCTGTTCACAACCCGATAAACCTATAAGCAAAGACGCTAAAACAACGATGCGATTGAAATTGTTGTTCATATTACACCCCTTGGATTGTTACTAGTTGACTGTATCAGGATGACTAATCACAGAACAGGCTACTGGAAATGATCTTAGCCGTTACATTAACGTCTTGCTTCTGCTGAGTATAACGTAATTATAAATTGAACTGAATAAATAATGGTGCGAACATTATTCTATGTTTTTATAAATCTTTAGATGGTTTATAGGCAGTTAATAGCTTATAGTTGATTTATTCAACAACACCTATACCGTCAGATTAAGCATATGAACTATAAAAAAAAATGCTTGTTCATGCATAAATCACCAGCAATCGGTCGATTATCGATTTTGATAACCTGTCTGCTAATCAATGCCTGTGCTGTTGGACCTGATTTTAAAAAGCCTGACGCTCCTATATCCGAAAACTGGTTAGACCGAAATAACCGGAATCTGAATGTTGATCAAAAAGTTGATTATAGTGATTGGTGGACAATTTTTAACGATCCAGTGCTAACAGAGCTGGTCGAAAAAGCTTATAAGCAAAACCTGAATTTACATATTGCTGGTCTGCGGATATTGGAAACACGTGCGCAACTGGGTATTGCACGGGGGCAGCAATATCCACAAACTCAAGAATTTACAGGTGGCGCTATTTATAATCAGCTTAGTCAGAACGCGGCTAATGGAGCGGGTGCCGACCGACGCTTCTGGGATTTTAATCTTGGTTTTGACGCAGCCTGGGAACTGGATTTATGGGGTCGCTTTCGCCGTGGAGCTGAATCAGCACAGGCGAATCTTGGCGCATCAATTACCAACTATGATGATATTCTGGTGTCACTAACAGCAGAAATTGCAAGGGTTTATATTAATCTGCGAACTTTTCAGGAACGTTTAGCGATTGCAGAAACTAATGTTAAAACCCAGAGCCGTAGTTTTGACATAACCGATATTCGATTCCGCAACGGTGCCGTCACTGAACTCGACCCAATGCAAGCTTTGACATTATTACGCAATACCGAAGCCACAATTCCAGCATTGGAAACGGCTATAAAACAAACTCTCTATGCTTTGAGTACGCTATTAGGTATACCACCGAGTAATCTGGAACAACTGCTGAAAGGGGCTAAGAAAATCCCGGTAGCGCCAGAAACAGTATCGCTTGGAATTCCTGCAGATTTACTACTACGGCGACCTGATGTGCGTTTATCTGAACTACAAGCAGCAGCGCAAAGCGCCAAAATAGGTGTTGCCAAATCAGAACTATTCCCACGCTTTATTCTACTGGGTTCAGTTGGCATGCGGGCTAGTGATAATGGTAGTTTTCTTTCCAACGGTGCTCACCTCGGCGACATATTTAGCGGTAGCAGCTTCACCTGGTTTGTAGGTCCTTCGGTTAATTGGAGTATTTTAAATTACGGGCGTATACGTAACGATGTCCGCGTTCAGGATGCCCGCTTTCAACAGTTAATTGTCAATTACCAGAATACAGTGTTGACTGCAGCCAGGGAGGTCGAAGATGGCGCCGCGGCTTTTTTGGGTGCCCAAGGCGAAGTAAAATATCTCAAGGAAAGCGTACAAGCCGCCAAGCGCGCTGTTGAACTGGCAGAAATTCAGTATCGTGAAGGTGCTGTAGACTACACCCGAATACTGAACACTCAGGAGACTCTGTTACGACAACAAGACAGTCTGATTGATCGTAAAGGAAGAATAAACACCAGCTTGATTTCGGTTTATAAAGCCTTGGGAGGAGGATGGCAGCAACGTTTAGGTAAAGCCTTTGTGCCGGCAAACATCCAAAAGGAAATGCGTGAACGAGTAGGCTGGGGGGATTTTTTGAGTGAAGATTTACCAGATGATAAAATCGAACCGCCCGCTCCTGCTAGTGAACAGCCTTTATTTCCCTTTATTGGGTTTTGATATAGCTCACGTTTAATGCGCTACATTTCACTTAGCAGATCCCGTTTTAGGTGATTTTATATGTACCTCATTTGAAAACTAGGAACCTCACATTGAATCTGAGGTTCCTTTCGCTATTTCACTGTTTAGGTTTTTGCGTGGCGATTGTTGATATTGGTCACTGAGCCCTTATCCATAATCCCTATTTTCTGCTTCTTTATGTTTGCTGTATAAATACACCATTAATTTACCCTGAGAATGGAGCTTTCAACTCAATATCTGATAATGCTTTTACTGCTTTATCCCAAATAGTAATAGCTCCAAGTGATGCGACATTTAATCGATCATGTTCAGATTTGTAAATAAATTTTTTCTGAATCAGCTCTTTTGCACAATTAAAATTTGCATGCGAATTTTGCAAACTCGTCCGGACTTCTTTAACATTACTGTGAGAATCACTTTTGATTATTTATAAATTTAACAATGTCTAATAACCAATATTCTTTAAATCAAGGTAAAGTATATAAATTGGTAAACAAACGGCTGGGGTTTGCCTTATTGCTAATTTTGTTAATCGTCGGATCTGGAAGTTATTTTCTGCAACCACACAGGATACTGAAAACTCTTCTCACACTTGCTATCATTCTTGCCAACCTATGTACCCTG
>DAOWHF010000167.1:0-3787 GCA_030641565.1 Methylomarinum sp. | reverse complement strand
GTGCTTTAGGTAGCATAATTGGTTGCTCAGTTGCCGGTCAAGCGGCTATAGGTGCCATGCTAGATACTGAAATGGGACATGGCCGATATGTTGGCGTATCTGCTATGCCTTCCTCGCAAGTGATATACGGCATAGTGGTGATGTTCTCCTTAAATCACCCCATTACATTAGTTAGCGCCCCCGGCGTTTTTGTAGTGGGTGTATTGTGTGGGTTGGCATTAATGTTTAGTGCTATTTATCAAGGACAGTGTTGTGCTTCTGCCATACATGCTTCAAAAATTAAGCCTGAAATTTTAGGTCTATCTGTTGCCCCCGCAGCTATTGTTGAAGGCTTTGCTGTTTTCGCTTTTATTTTCGCTCTGGTTATTAGTAATGGTATTCCACAGGCATAGCGTATGACTGATCAACAATCACAATATGCTTCATCGGGTGTGGAAGCACTGATAGAGCGTTTAAAAAACGAAGGCGTCGCTGCAGGACAAGAAAAGGCTGAAGATATAGTCATCAATGCCCAAAAACGTGCCGAATGGATTATAGAAGAGGCAGAGCTTGAAGCCAAAATATTATTAGATAATGCACATAAAGAAGTAGAGGCTTTAAAAAGATCGGGGCAGGATGCCTTAAAACTGGCGACTAGAGATGCCTTATTAAAGCTAAGGGATAGTTTGTTAGGTAGTTTTAGCCATGAAGTTATGCGTGTTGTGAGTGAACAAATGACAGAGGATGACTTCACCGAGAAATTAATTTTGTCGTTAGCGGGTGCAGTAAGAGAAAAGTCAGGGATTGATGAAAATAAAGCGATTGTTATTAGCTTACCTGAGCAGCGTATTGGTGTAGAAGAATTACGTCAGAACCCAGAAGAATTAAAGCAAGGACAGTTATCTCATTACACTGCGGCTATTGCTACCAATCTGTTAAGAAAAGGGGTTAGCTTTGAAGTTTCAGAGCAAATAAAAAACGGTTTATCTATCCGTTTAGTGGATGATGAAATGAGTATAGAGTTTACGGATGAGATGGTTTCTTGTCTATTATTAGAGCATTTGCAGCCGCGCTTTAGGGCGTTGCTACAAGGAATAGTTAAATAGCATTATGAATTATCCTGCTAATTGTAAATATGCTTTATTAATCACTAGTCTGCCATCGCATAAAAATTCGTTATTTGATGAAAAGCATACCCCGCTTTCAAGAATACAGCTAGATAAACGTCTTGCGTTATTGGATGAAAAAGATGCCTCTGATTTGTTAAAGATTGAAGGTTTATTGCATTGGCCACAAATAAAAAATGAAATCGATTCAACTTTTGTCGATGAAACTCTATCTTCCATTGCATCTATTGATAATGATTTTATAAAAAACATTATTATTTGGCGATTAGAATTGCGCATTATTCTGGCTGCCTTAAGAATGCGAAATCAAGGTTTAAAACAAGCACCTGATGAAAAGCTATTTGGTTTTGATAGCTGGCATTTTTATATTTCTAATTACTGGCATGAAGCGGACTTTGGTTTAAGTCAACGGTTGCCTTGGGTGGCCAAAGTGAATGAATTGTTATTAGCTGGAAAAAGCTTTCAATTAGAGGAATTATTATTAAGTATCGTTTGGGAACATTATCAACGACAAAGTCTGGGGCATTATTTTGATTTTGAAGCGGTGATTATTTATGTGTTGCGCTGGGATATGATTTCACGCTGGAGTGGAAATGATAAAACCTTAGCCCTGATACGATTTAATCATTTACTCGATAGCGGCTTACAACAGATAGATTTATGATGAAGGAAAAGCAAACCACTGCAAAAATTATTGCTGTTCAGGATGATATCGTTTCAATTAAAACAGATGCAGGTGTATCAACACCGTTAACTAAAAATGAAGTGGTCTATATTTTACCTAGCCGTAGCTCAACGCCATATACCGAACGTTTAAAAGCTGAAGTATTACGCATTAAAGGCGATACGGCAGATGCTCAAGTGTATGAAAGTACCTTGGGCGTTGGGGTAGGTGATCCTGTCGAACAAACTGGCGAAATGCTTTCGGTTGAATTAGGGCCAGGCTTGTTAGGGCATGTTTATGATGGCTTGCAAAATCCCTTGCTTGATCTGGCTTCTGGGTATGGTTTTTTTTTACCAAGAGGGCTAGATTTGCCGGCTTTGGATATCAATGCAAAATGGGCATTTACACCTTGTGTACAAACCGGTGACATTTTAAAGATTGGTTCTGTGATTGGTACAGTTATCGAGAGAGGCTTTACACATAAAATCATGTTACCTTTTGATCTTGAGGATGAGGTTGAAGTCAGTTGGATTCAAGAAGGGCAGGTAACTGTGCTAGAGCCAGTTGCCAAAGTGATGTTGAAACAAGGAAAAGAAAGAATCATCACTTTGCGTCAGCGCTGGCCAGTTCGTAAACAAATTCCAGAGAAGTTGCTTAAACATAATGTGGTTCAAAGGCAATACCCTACCGAACCGTTAATCACCCATTTACGTTTGATCGATACCTTCTTTCCCATTGCAAAAGGAGGAACGGGCTGTATTCCAGGGCCTTTTGGCGCAGGTAAAACAGTTTTGCAGAATTTAATTTCCAGAAATTCAGATGTCGATATTGTGATAGTCGTTGCTTGTGGTGAGCGTGCTGGCGAGGTGGTAGAAACCATAACTGAATTACCCAAAATGAGTGACCCCAAAACAGGGGGATCTCTGATGGATAGAACTATTATTATTTGCAATACCTCATCTATGCCCGTTGCTGCACGTGAAGCTTCTATTTATACGGGGATTACATTGGCTGAGTATTATCGTCAAATGGGTTTGGATGTCTTGTTATTGGCTGATTCCACCTCTCGTTGGGCGCAAGCAATGCGTGAAACATCAGGGCGTTTAGAGGAGATTCCTGGGGAAGAGGCTTTTCCGGCTTATTTGGACTCAGCGATAAAAAGTTTGTATGAACGAGCAGGGGTTGTTATTAATAGTGATGGATCTAAGGGAAGCTTAACCATGATAGGTACAGTATCACCAGCCGGCGGGAATTTTGAAGAGCCTGTTACCCAGTCAACTTTGGGTACGGTAAAAACATTTTTAGGATTAAGTTCGGACAGGGCATATAAACGCTTTTATCCTGCTGTTGATCCTTTGCTGTCATGGTCTCGTTATAGTGAACAATTAAATGCCTGGTTTGCAAAAGAACTAGATCCTAAATGGACTGAAAATGTGCATGAAATGCTTGGGCTGTTAGAAAAAGGTGAAAATATCTATCAAATGATACAAGTTGCTGGTGAGGAGGGCATTTCATTAGATGATTATGTGATTTATCAACAATCCCTATTTTTAGATATGGTCTACCTACAACAAGATGCCTTTGATGAAGTGGACGTTGCCGTGCCGATAAATCGCCAAAAAGAAACCTTTAATAGAATAATAGCCTTGGTTAGGGCAAAGTATGATTTTACTGACCAAGAACAGGCAAGATCATTTTTTGTTAAATTAACAGGGTTATTTAAAAACTTGAATTATGCGCGATACAACTCAGCAGAATATGCAGGACTGCTTGTTAAAATACACACATTTTCTGAGAAAACGTTTTTGGATTGATAACTAAGTTTTTTGTAGCCTTGATGTAATGAAGTGAAATCAAGGTTACATTTGTTTTTAATTAAGGATTTAAATATGGAAAATTTTAATATTGATGCTTATAAACCCAAAGAAATTGCTAATCGTATAGAACAAATTAGCATTAGTAAAAGTACATTAGACCCCTATAGAGTCTTTGCACTTTCTTTATTGGCTGGTGCTTT
>DAOWHF010000220.1:0-3993 GCA_030641565.1 Methylomarinum sp. | reverse complement strand
TGTTCAGCAAGAATACGCTGACAAAAGCCATGTATGGTAAAAATGCCGGCCTGATCGATATCCATTAGCGCATTATTAATACGCTGAATGATAAGGTCTTGTTCTATAGTAAGATTATCTAGCCATTGTTTGACATTACTTTCTAGTTGGTCGTTAGTACCCAGTGCATAGAGTCGTGTTTCTGCAAGACGCTTACGAATTCTATCTTTCAGCTCTTCTGTAGCGGCTTTGGTAAAGGTAACGACAAGAATCTGTTTAATGTCTAGGTCTTGCTCAACCACAAAGCGCAATACCAGCATGGCGATGGTATAGGTTTTTCCGGTTCCTGCACTGGCTTCTATCAGATTAATACCTGTTAATAACTCGGTATTGATAGGGTCAAAGTTTGGGAGTGGTTTAGTCATGAGCTATTTTTCTATCTGTAGAGTAGATTTTTGTATAGATAGCGGACTGAAGTCCGCTCTACAGTTTAGAAGAATATTGGGGGGTTAGTCTTTAATATCAGGTAGCTCTAATTCTTCTGTTAAGTTCCAGTCAGAAAATGGGAAAGGTAAGCTATCTGTGTTGTAGGTTAAAAATAAAATAATGTGATACAGATAAACGGAAAGTGTGCGTCCGAAATCAAGAATATTTTTATTAGGTTCGCCAGTTAACAGTGCAGAAGCTACTTGTAAAAAGATAACAGCCCACAACAGTATTCTGACTAACCCGACGATTACTGCAAAAACCAGCATAAAGAAAATGCGTTTCCAGGTGCTGATTTTTTTAAGGTTATCGTTTATTTCTTGTTGCATGATATTAACCTTTGTTCATTAAGTCACGTAAATCAAGTGCGGATGCGTTAGCTCTGGCAATATAATTGGCCATAGATAATGAGTAGTTAGCAAACAAGCCAAATCCATCACCACTTAAGATCATAGGGCTTAAAATAGGTGTTAAGGCATTTTCTAAGGCATGAATCATATTATCTAATGTATTCATTGCTCGTTTGTCTAAAATGATATCTTCAAAATCGACTTTAATTGCTTTTAAAATATGCAACAATGCCCAGCTTGCTCCGCGCGCTTCATAAAATATATCATCCACTAATAACCAGGGTGTCTTACCAACACCTATGGTTTTTTCTTCCGTAAATTGCGGAGCTTTTTGTCCACTAGGATCATAAAGTATGCCCGCAGCACCGGCAAATTTATCGGTACTGGCGGTTAACCGTGTGGATAACCCGCCTAATCGTTTAATAATAACCTCTAAATAAGTCCATAGGTTATCAGAGCGAGAATAAAACTGAGCACGGCGTTGTGTACTTGTAGGCTCTTGTAAACGCTGCATATAAACATGTAGGTATCTAATACCTTTATCATATTCTGACTCAGAAGACGGTAAAGCCCAAGAGTTTGGTTCATAGTAGAAATAAGGCTCAGCCATGGCTAAATCTTTATCTTCAATAGATTGTGATTGGTCTCTAGCAAAGTGGTTTCTTAATGCGGTAGTGCCATCACGTAGCATAACAAGCGCACCGTATTCCCAGCTACGAATGTTATCTAAAAATAGTCCCGGAGGTGCAACATCATTAGAAATATAGCCACCAGGCTTGTCCATTAAAACCTCAGCCATATGCGCGAGTGTATTGGTATAAACAAAACCAATAGGCAAGGAGTCGGTATGAGTAGCTTCCATGCGGATGACGGCTTCTTCTTGCACATTAAATGTTTCGGGTTCTGTACCCCACCATGCACCTAAAATAACAAGTACAAAGAGGATAATGCCGGCTAGTGCCCCAAAAAACCAAAGTATTCCTTTTGATTTTGCATCTTCTGTTGCTGTATTGTCAGCCATTTCTTAGCGTCCCAAGTGTCTTAACGTGAATTTGTCTTTGTGAAAAATTATTACCATAATAACAGGTTTTTAATAGAGAATAAAAACTCCTTAATCTATAGATAAAATCAAGCTATGGTAAAATTAAAAACAATGTGTATAAAGCGAAGCATTAATACTTTACCTGATAAAATCTATAGGTTCATAGCTATTTTTTTTATCAAAAAAAGGCTAATTTAATAATCACTTCGTAGTATGTCGAGCAAAATACAGAAAAAAAATGCAGTGCTGAGCATGTGAATTATATAATTTAAGAGGTAGTTAATATGACTGAAAAAAAAGCAGAAAAAAAAGTTAAATATATAGCATCTATGATCTATTTATTAGTGTTCGCTTTTATCGTGGGCGGCACTTATATTAATCAACAATTTAAGATGGATAAAGAGGCTGTTGTGACTGAGGCTAATTAAAAAGCTTTCCCAACAGCCCTGTATCTTTTGTTAGCTCATCTATCCGTTGTTGTGCGGTAATACCAATATTGCTTTCGGATGATTTTCTGACGATTGATTCCAGGGTAGATAGACTTTCTTTTTTAAGTAATTTAATCGCCTGTTCTCTAACCGACTCATAATGAGCATTAAGTGCAGCAAGCTCTGTTAGATAAACATTTGCCCCTAGTAATTGTTTTAGCATAACTTTTTCAGGGTCACTAGTAAACAGGTCTCTAACTAAGTTACCGTATTGTTCCTGTGCTCTTGCCAAATCAGCTCGATTAATTTTTACCGGTTCTGTTGGATCATCACAGCAGCCCATATACCCACCTCTAAATATCTTTTTGATAAAAACACACTATAGCAGACTCGCATGTTTATTTTACACAGCTCAAATAAAACTGAAAATTTACTGGTGCATTTAACTACCGTAATAGAAAGCGCACCATTAGACAATCCATTTAGTAAAGAGTTGTTTCTCATTCAAAGCCAAGGTATGGAACGCTGGTTATCACAGCAATTAGCGGATCATTTTGGGGTTTGGGGTAATTATGAGTTTTTATTTCCCGGTAAATTTTTCAGCTCTATTGCTAAAAAGATTGATAACAAATTAAATGATGAAGTCTTTGATAGGGAATTGATGTTATGGCGATTTGAGCTATTGCTTCGTAATTTAGATGATGAATGCTTTAAACCGCTACAACATTATATACAGGGTGAAAATCAAGAATTAAAACGCTTTCAATTAGCGCAAAAGTTTGCCCAAATTTTTGACCAATATCAAATGATGCGTCCTGATATGTTGGCATTATGGCAGAAAGGCCAGCTGCTTTATCCACAAGGCAATGAAGTTTGGCAACGGGCTTTGTGGCAAAAAATAACAGATGATATTGGACATAAACACAGGGGTTCATTATGGAAAGATGTTATCAACAAACTCAACCAAAGTACTGAAGGCCAATTCTCTAAACAACTCCCAGAGAGAATTTTTATTGTTGGTTTAAATACCATGCCGCCTTTGTTTTTAGATTACTTACAAGGGCTGTCTCGACACTGTGATATTCATTTATTTATGCTCAATCCAGCTCAAGTATATTGGGCTGATTTAGCCAATAAAAAACAATGGGATGAAACCACAGAAGGCCATCCATTACTTGCTACTTTAGGCCAGCAAGGTAGAGAGTTTCAGCAAATGTTATTGGAACAGACTCAATTTAGTTTTGAGCCAGAGAGTTTTGAAGGCATAGAAATCACCAACAATTTACAGCAGCTACAAAATGATATTTTAAATAACCGGCTAGAAGGGAAAAAATTAATAAAAGATAACTCCATTAGTATACATGCCTGTCACTCCAGAATGCGAGAGGTAGAAGTCTTAAAAAATCAGTTATTACAAGCCTTAGAGCAAGACCCCGCACTTGAGCTACGAGATATTGTGGTAATGGCGCCCGATATTCAACGATATGCACCCTTTATATCAGCAGTATTTAGTGATATTCAACACGCAGTTGCCGATAAGAGTTTACGCCTGAGTAATACCTTACTCGATGCTTTTATCCGCTTTTTAAAGCTCAGTCAAAGTCGTTTCGGCTGGCAAAGTGTGATGGATTTATTAGAGCAACCCGTAGTTTATACACAGTTTTCATTAACAGAAACAGATTTAGAACTGATCAAGCACTGGGTTGCC
>DAOWHF010000227.1:0-9181 GCA_030641565.1 Methylomarinum sp. | reverse complement strand
TTCTGTCATTAAAACCGGCTTATCATCATTAAAGCTTATATCTTCAAGCTTAAACTGATGGTGATCCTGAAAAGCGAGAGTATCAATAGAAATCTGCTGTTTTTCTAACAAATTAAAGAACCGTTTTGGATTTCCAATCCCAGCAAGTGCATGACATGAACGCCCATTAAATTCACTCAACAACTTTTCTTCTTTTGTGACTAAATTAACAAGGACATCACCTTCAACTGCCATGGAAAATTCATTTTCTTCACAATCAGCTTCAACACCATTAACAATCACCAGATCAACTTTTCTCAATCGCTCAATCGGCTCCCTTAACGGTCCACAGGGCAAGGTATAACCATTTCCAAAACGACGCTCACCATCAACAACCGCTATTTCAATATCTCGCTCTAAGGCGTAATGCTGCAAGCCATCATCCGATAAAATGATATTACAGTCCGATTTATCCAATAACATTTGAGCTGCTTTAACGCGCTCAGGGCCAACAGCTATCGGGCAAGCAGCTCTTTGTGCCATTAATACCGCTTCGTCCCCGACTAACTCAGGATTACTATTTTCATCTACCCATTGTGGCCACTGCTGGGAATTACCACCATAACCTCGGCTAATAATGCCGGGGGTATAACCTTCTTCCTGAAGAAACCGCGCCATCCAAACAATTAAAGGTGTTTTTCCCGTACCACCCACAGTAATATTTCCGACAATTACCACAGGGACAGATAATTTAGTCTTTTTAAGCAGCCCTTTTTTGTATAAAAAAAGTCTAAATCGCATAGCATCATCATAAAGCATTGATAAAGACATCAATGCACTTGAGATATACATTTCTTTATACCAGGCATCTTGCAGCCAACGGGAAAATTTTTGTTTCATCTTAGTTACTCGTTACGCTTTTGGTGGCAAATGTAATCCGACTAAAACCTAGATGACTAGCAATATCCAAGGCAGTAACAACCGCCTGATGCGGAGCTTTACCATCGGCACTAATAATAAAAGGGATTTTCCGAGAGTTACCTGCCGCTTGAATTAACGCACGTTTTAAGGTTTCATTCTTCTGATTAATCAGCTGATGAGGCAAACCATCATCACCAGAAATAAAGTAAAGTCCCTCTGCATTAATCGTTAATATGATTAACTTTTCAACCGCGTCAGTCTCTTCACCATGCGCCTCAGGTAAATTTATCTTTAATTCAGTCTGCCGGTTAAATGTGGTCGTAACCATAAAGAAAATTAATAACAAAAAAACCACATCAATCATCGGCGTTAATGTTATTTCCAAAGGCGGCCTTTTTCTACGAGAAAAATTCATTAAGCAACCTCTCTTTCCCCATGCATTACATCAATCATGTTTAATGCCTCTTCTTCCATGTTTAAAACATACTCATCAACTAAACGCTCAAAATAACGATGAAAGATCAAACTAGGAATCGCAACTGTTAACCCTGCCGCGGTAGTAATAAGCGCCTCTGAAATACCACCGGCTAAAATCCCAGGGTCGCCAACGCCATGTATCATAATCGCTGAAAATACTTTGATCATACCCACAACTGTCCCTAACAATCCCAGCAAAGGTGTTACTGAAGCAATTGTTCCCAATGAATTTAAGAACCGCTCTAACTCATGAACAACTTGTCGCCCCGTTTCCTCTATACTGGTCTTCATTATTTCACGACCATGATCTCGATTAACCAAACCCGACGCCAAAATTGCACCCAATGGCGAGCTTTGCTTTACCTGCCTAAGTGTCGGCTCATCCAGTTTATTTTGATTTACCAGCTGCCAAACATGAGGCACCAATTGAGGTGGAAGGATTTTTTTTCGCTGTAACGACCAAAATCGCTCTGCAATAATGGCCATTGCCCCAATAGAACAAAAGATGATTGGCAACATCAACCAGCCACCATTTTTTATCAACTCAAACACTTCACTGTTTCCTATAATTTTTAATTAAACTCATTTTAACCTAACGCTACTTTATTTTCTCGACCTACCCAAATATAAGCAATAATAAAAGCAATAAAACATGAGACTGCCGCTATGGAGTACACGAACAATGCCCCATATAAATCCCAAAAATAGCCACTATACAAACTGCCTATCATTCCACCAAGACCAAAGCTCAAACTACTATAAAGCGCCTGCCCCTTCCCCTGATGATGCTCTCCAAAATACTTATGCACTAGATGAATAGCTACGACATGAGATGATCCAAAAGTTGCGGCATGCAACAATTGAGCAACTATCATTAACGGTAATGACTCCACAAAAAAAGCAATCATTACCCAGCGGCAAATACTTAAGAAAACACTGAGTAACAGAATATTACGTAAACTAGCCCAGGCTAATATTCTTTGCATAAAGATAAACAAAACCACTTCAGCGCATACACCTAACGCCCACAAAAGACCAATAATAGTGGGCGTATAACTAAATTGATTCAGATAAATAGAATAAAAAACGTAATACGGGCCATGAGCTAATTGCAATAACAAATAAACCACAAAAAATGCAATAATTTCAGGCTTTCTAATAATCTGAAACACCCCATCAGCTTGACTTCTTTTAGCGGTAACATTCGCTTCCGGCGTCACCATACTAACCAGCCAAATCATCCCCAACATGCCGATAATTAACTCTGGAATGTAATCGATACTATACATATCAACCACTCTACCAATACCCAATACAGTCACAATAAAACCAACAGATCCCCATAACCTAATTTGACTGTAGCGATGAGGCTGTTTTTTTAAATGGAATAAAGTAGCCGCTTCAAATTGAGGTAATGCAGCATTCCAAAAAAAACTAAAACCAATCGTTATTATTGCAACCCATAGATAATTGTCTTTATAAAAAAAACCAGCAAATATCAGTGTTGCAAAAAAAGAAGAAAACCGAATAATCCTTAAACTTTTACCCGTATGATCAGCGATCCAGCCAGCAATATTGGGCGCAAGAATTTTGGTTGCCACCATTAATGCAGATAACTCACCAATTTCAGCCGCATTAAATTGAATATGTGCTAAATAAAGACTCCAAAAGGGAAGAAAGCCACCCAAAGCAGCAAAATAGAAAAAGTAAAAACTGGATAATCGCCAATAAGGAATGGACATAAGGTTGTGACGATAAGTGTTAAAAGTTGTTGTTAATACAGTGCCGAGATAATTTTAATCAGCCTACATTTTTAAGAAACAAACATAACGCAGGAAAAAACAAAGGGCTTTTACTTTGTTAATCCTGTGCTGTCATGTTAAGAGCAATTACTTTAAAAAAGGCAATCCTGCATCAACATCAATATTTTGCGCTCGATGACGCATCACATGATCCATAATAGTAATAGCCATCATCGCTTCTGCAATAGGTGTTGCTCTGATACCCACACAAGGATCGTGACGCCCTTCAGTAACAACTTCTATGGCTTCTCCCCTACAATTAATACTTTTTCCAGGAATACGCAAACTTGATGTCGGTTTTAAAGCAATCCTGGCAACAATATTTTGCCCTGTTGAAATACCGCCTAAAACACCACCCGCATGATTACTTAAAAAACCATCTGGGGTAATTTCATCCCTAAATGCCGTGCCTTTACTATCAATACAATCAAAGCCATCGCCAATTTCCACGCCTTTAACCGCATTAATACTCATTAAACCATGAGCAAGTTCAGCATCGATACGATCAAAGATAGGCTCACCTAACCCTGGCGGTACATTAGTAGCAATCACATCTATTTTTGCACCAATTGAGTCACCCTCTTTTCTAAGAGCATCCATATAGCTTTCCATTTCTGCAATTTTATTGGCATCAGGACAGAAAAATGGATTGGTTTCGACAATACTTAAATCGATTTCTTCAACTTTAATAGGGCCTAATTGAGACAAATAACCTGTTATCTCAATATTAAATTTTAATTTTAAATATTTTTTAGCAATAGCACCTGCCGCAACACGCATTGCCGTTTCACGCGCAGAAGAGCGCCCACCACCACGATAATCCCTAAAACCATATTTATGTTGATAAGAATAATCAGCATGACCTGGACGAAAAGTTTCAGCGATATTAGAATAATCTTTAGATCGTTGATCGGTATTTTCAATCATTAAACCAATCGGCGTACCTGTTGTTTTACCTTCAAATACGCCTGAAAGAATTTTAACCTGATCAGCCTCTCTACGCTGAGTAGTATGCCTAGATGTTCCTGGCTTTCTTCTATCCAGATCCAGCTGGATGTCTGCTTCAGTTAAAGGAATTCCCGGTGGGCAACCATCAACAGTGCAACCTAATGCAAGCCCATGACTCTCACCAAAAGTAGTAACGGTAAATAATTTTCCTATTGAATTGCCTGACATAGTTTAAATAAATTTTTTAAAGTGTTCGTGGTATTGCTGAACCTGTTCAGCGGTTAATAGAAAAACTCCATCACCACCTCGTTCAAATTCAAGCCAATAAAAAGGGATTTCAGGGAACATTTGTTGCAGCGTTTCAGCACTGCTCCCAACTTCTATAATTAGAATTCCTTGTTCGGTTAAATAATCATTTGCATCAACTAAAATGCGTAAAACCAGATCCAAGCCTGTGACACCAGCAGTAAAACCCATTTCTGGCTCATTATGATATTCAGTGGGTAATTCTTTCCATTCTTGTATTGCTACATAAGGTGGATTACTGACAATAACATCGTATTTATTATCAGGCAGCGCGTTAAACAAGTCTGATTTATAAATCGTAAGCTGTTCTGATACATCATGTTTATCAATATTAATCTGAGCAACCGCTATTGCATCATCAGATAATTCAACCGCATCAACCCGTGCTTCAGGAAATGCATAGGCACAAGCAATTGCAATACACGCACTGCCCGTGCATAAATCTAAAACATTAAAAACCTGCTCTTCATCTACCCAAGGCTCAAACCGCTGCTCTATCAATTCAGCAATAGGCGATCGAGGCACCAGCACCCGCTCATCAACATAAAAAGACAATCCTGCAAAAATTGCTTCATTGGTTAAATAAGCCACTGGTTTGCGTTCTTTAATGCGACGCTCCAACAAATGCATGACCTTGCGACGCTCATCAAGTGTTAACACGGCATCTAAATAACAATCATCAAGATGATAAGGTTGATAAAGTGCATGCATTACCAATGCCGCTGATTCGTGCAGTGATGTCGCGATACCATGACCTAAAAACACCTTATTTTCGGCAAACTGACTAGCACCCCACCGAATATAGTCTCTAATGCTCTTTAGTGTTGTGATAATATCAGTTTCAGTAACTGGCTCTGCACTCATCTAATTTTTACTTACCGTATTAAGAAGTTGACAATTTTAAACTAAAATCTGTTTGTGGATGACAAAATATACGTCGCTATACCATCCAAAAAGACATAACTGATTAAAAAATCACCAAAGAAACCAAGGGTACTGTATAAATTCTGCTTATGACAGCTTCAAACAACAATCACACAGCTGCTAGTTTAGCAAAAAACCGTTTATATCATGATTGCTATAAATTTATGCAATCAGACAAGCTTGCTTTACCTACTATACCTGATGTTTCTTTTAAAATTAGACGTGCCATTAACGACGATAATGCCAATAACAGCAAAATTGCCCGTGTGGTTCAGATAGACCCATCAATCACCGCTCGCTTAATTCAAATATCAAATAGTCCGCTTTACCGAGGACGCAGAAAAATAGAAAGTTGCCCCGAAGCCTTAACTCGCCTGGGATTAAGAGCCTCACAAGATATTATTACAGCATTCTCAATGAAAGCAGTATTTAATGCTAAATCCCCGATTATTAGAAAAAAGATGCAAGAACTTTGGGCTCATAGTAGTAATGTTGCTTCTATTAGTGCTGTTTTTGCGCATAAAACACCGGGCTTTGACCCCGACAGAGCCATGCTCGCCGGATTAATTCACGACATTGGTATCGTGCCTATTTTGACTTATGCCGATAAACAACCCGAAATTTTAGAAAACCCTAAACATTTAGTTGAAACAGTTAAAAAACTACGTGCAGATATCGGTGTACAAATCATACGAAAATGGGATTTTCCTTCTGACTTTGAAGATGTCATTATCAACGCAGAAAACTGGCGTAGAACAGGGAGCGATAAACCCGATTACACTGACATAGTGATGATTGCTCAACTCCATAGCTTTATTGGTAAAGTAGATATTAAAAAAATGCCAAAAATAGATGAGCTACCTGCTTATAAAAAACTGGTTGCAGGCCATATGGATGCAGATCTAAGCATTAACATACTTGACCAGGCAAAAGATGAAATTGCACAAATCAAAAAAATGCTAAGCTAAATCCAATGGATATTAAGCAATCGCAATCGCCCAAAAATCTCGCCACATTGGCTAGCCAAAAAACCGACACATTAAGATTAAAGCTAAACCAACAAATTGAAGTTAAAATCATCAGCTCTAAAAATGACAAGCGTTCAATAGAGATAAAACTTCCTCAATCCGGCAAATCAATTCAGCTACAAAGCAATGTACCTCTATCAGCAAAAAACGGACAAACACTTGAGCTGATAGTTACAAAACTAACAATTCCAATCGAATTTAAAGTCTTAAGCAACGAAGGCGAAGCAAAAAACATCACTCTCAAGCAATTAATATTACCTACAGAAATACAAAAAAATATCATTCAATCAAAACCATCGGCATTAGAGATGCCGTTTACAAATAAAGCGCAAGCATCTAATCTGGAAACTAGCAATACTAAACTGCCTTTAAACACCCTAAGCCCACAACAAACAATTCTTAACGCAACTAAACTTGCGATACCTGCTCAAGAATCCCCTACAGTGTTGCTAAACCAAATCATCTCTTACTTACCTCAGTTAAATCAAAATAAAACCGTTCCTGATACATTAAAACTATTAGCCCAAGAAATTTTAAACAATCTTCCCGATAAAAAAAGTCTACATAACCCTCAACAATTAAAAAAAATAATCGCTAATTCCGGGACATTCATGGAGGCAAAATTAGCACAAAGCCTCACCAGAGGCAGCCAAAACTTTCAAACCGACTTTAAAAGCCAACTTTTAAAGCTCCACCAAGCACTTAATAAAGAGTTAAATGTAAATCAAAACCCAGCAACAAGTTCAGACACCATTCAGCTGCTAAAGGAAATGCAACAAAAAACGGAAAGTACCTTAGCTAAAATAATTTTAAACCAATTAACATCATTACCTAAAGAAGATGGAATGAAACAAGTCTGGGTAACAGACCTACCCTTCTTAAACAAAGATTTTCCAGAATCCGTTAGAGTTGAAATCAATCGTAAAGAAAAAAGCAATAACAATGAAGATGATGAAAATTGGGCGGTAGATATAACCATTACTCCACCTGAATTAGCTACTATTCATTGTAAAATTTCTTACTATGACAAAACCATAAACACGCGTTTTTGGAGTGATGAACAGCAGGTTGTAATGATAATAAACGAACAACTGGAACACTTGAAAAAACAATTTGAAAGCGTGGGTATAAATCCAGGACATATGTCCGCACATACTGGCACACCAAAAACGGAATCTCAGCAGCAAATTATGAACCAGAGTTTATTTGACCAAGAGGTCTAAGAGCACAACCCAAGCATAGAGCTGACTTCAGCCAGTCCTACATTTATCCGCTTAGTACACCGCTAATCAATCGTTTCAATCCAGCGACAACGATCATTCACAATATCCGCAGTAGATATACTCCCTATTCCTTTAGCAATTAAAGCCACAACACGATCATCAGTATCATAGCCAATATGAGCATCCATTGGGTTTGCAAACTTACCTAAGCCAAAAACATCATAAACATGAGCCACATTAATATTCACATTAGTGACATCAATACATAACCTAGAATCGAGATACTTCTCAACGAACCCAGGTGGAATAGCGTAACTTAATAAATCATTAGGATCACTAAATGCAATGATTGGTGTTTTAGCCAACATCCGCTCAGAATAGTTTTCACCACCCGCGTTACAATACGCCTGTTTTTGATTACTCACTTGAGGTGGCTTTCTGCCCAATTGCAACATTGGCAGTTGATTAGACATCATGTAAATAGGGATAACCTTTTCCTTCAATGCCTTATTAACGTCTATTTTGAAATTATTCTCTGTACCACCTAATTCAGATGCAATACGCTGCATACCATCAATCGTAATCCGACTACCTAGACTATGCGATACAAAAGCATACTGATCATTCTTAATCGACGCTACTTCAGGTGTCTTGCATGCCGCTTTGGTTTCTGTCGGTAAATCTTCCCAATTTCCATGCGTCATCCAACAAAACGATTGAGCAAAAGACAAAAGAATATCCTCCCTGCTTTCACCCAAATAAATAATAGGATCTGGCCCAGTATCATTAGAAAAATGCTTCATTAAATCATTAACTTCTGCTCTTCTAAACGAATACTCACCCGAATTATCATAAGCAAGTACTTGTTTTTCTTTCGCGGTAATATCTGACCAAGTTAACTCATAAAACATTAGCTCTTGCGTTCTATCGGCACTTAAATAGCGATTAATACGCAAATTACCCAGTTCTTTATCAGGGTATTTTTGATCAGATAACTTAATATTTTTATGTGCTTTAGCAGTTACTGATAAATTTAATGATTTAGCCAATTTCTCAAAAAACTGTGTCGAATACCCTGGCTTATGATCCCCTACCCCATGAACCATTAACACCTTCATCTTACCTTTGGTATGATCCAAATGTGGCTTTAACCCTGTAAACCCTTCCCCCCACACCTCACACAAACGGGTATCTTCAGCTTCTTGCTTTTCAATAATCGCTTCAGTAATACCTCTTCCGAAGCTAGAGCAACCAGAAAGTACAATACATGCAGTGCTAATCAATAGCAGTCTATTTATCTTCATAATCATATTTTAAATTACCAATATATTAGAACCAAAAAACACCCTATAAAAAAGACTGGGACAGAGTGTGGAAACTAAAACTTGGGGTAAAAAAACAAGCTCTGTTAACTAACAAAACATCATGTTTTCATATTAACATCTTCAATAAATCTGTTCACTTATTTAAGCTAAAAACAACTCACTGATTACGCTTATCATTTAATCGAAATCAACAACTTGCTTCATTTATAAAACTGAACAGCTAAGGAGCCTACACAAAATGACTTCGA
>DAOWHF010000148.1:0-6422 GCA_030641565.1 Methylomarinum sp. | reverse complement strand
TTAGTGTTTTGTGGTTGCTGGTCGTTTATGTGCCTGTTTGCCACTGGATCTGGGGTGGTGGTTGGCTGGCTGATCTGGGTGTAATGGATTTTGCCGGTGGTAATGTGCTTTTTGCTATACCTGTTGTTGCAGTTGCTGCCGGGGCTTGTTGTGGTTTTAAAAGGAAGGGTTTTCCTACGACAGCCATGCCTCCACATAATATGACTATGGTTGTCACTGGCGCAGGTATGTTATGGGTCGGTTGGTTTGGTTTTAATGCGGGTAGTGCTTTAACCGCTGATGGCTCGGCAGGTATGGCCATGTTGGTGACTCATATTGGTGCGGCTTCGGGTTCTTTAACCTGGATGTTTATCGAATGGATAAGGTTTGGTAAGCCCAGTGTTTTAGGTATTGTTACGGGGATGGTGGCTGGCTTAGGGACAATTACACCGGCCTCTGGTTTTGTGGGTCCGGCAGGTGCAATGGTGATTGGTACCGTTGCGGGTATCGTGTGTTTTTATGCAACTCAATATGTTAAACGCAAACTTAAGATTGATGATTCTTTAGACGTATTTCCTGTTCATGGTGTTGGTGGGATAGTTGGATCATTATTAACAGGTGTGTTTGCATCCAGTAGCTTAGGTGGTTTGGGGTTGGCTGACGGGGTTTCTATTCTTGATCAGGTAGGTGTTCAGGCTTTAGCTATTGTGGTGACCATTGTCTGGAGTGCAGGTTTTAGTTATGTGATTTTAAAAGTAATTGAAAAATGCATCGGCTTGCGAGTGTCTGCTGAAGACGAAATTGAAGGCTTGGATATTGCGTTACATGAAGAAACCGGTTATCACAATCTGTAATTTGGTTTCTAGGGGAAATGAAGAAGATTAAGTGAGTTGCCTTACATGCTTCAAGGGCGCTGCAGTTTTATTAAAAGTGTTTGCAAGCACTGTAATATCAGGTGTAGCGGTCCGTATGCATGGTTTTTGCGTTGATTGTCTGGCAACAAGCTCCAAATAAAGTATATAATCAATGAGTTTTGAATAAAAATCTCACTAAAATCTCACCGGAAAATAAGCATGCTGGGTAAGCTGGTCAAATTAGTTGTAGGAAGTCGTAACGACAGGAACGTTAAGAAAAAACGGGCATTGGTTAAAAAGGTTAATGCCTTAGCTGCCGAATATGAAAAGCTGTCTGATGATGAATTAAAAGCAAAAACACAGGAGTTTCGTGATCGTCTTGCGCAAGGGACTAAGCTGGATGATTTAATCCCGGAAGCTTTTGCTACTGTTAGAGAAGGGTCTAAACGTGTTTTTGGCATGAGTCATTATGACGTGCAGATGATTGGCGGCATGATCTTGAATGGCGGCAAGATTGCCGAGATGAAAACCGGTGAAGGTAAAACGCTAATGGCAACATTAGCGGCTTATTTAAATGCATTGCCTGGTATAGGTGTGCATGTTGTTACCGTGAATGACTATCTTGCAACACGAGATGCCGCATGGATGGGTAAATTGTATGCATTTTTAGGTTTAAGCGTAGGCGTTATTGTTAGTGACTTAGAGCATGGCCGACGTAAAGAAGCTTATGCTGCTGATATTACCTATGGAACGAATAACGAATTTGGATTTGATTATTTACGTGACAATATGGCGTTTAGCATGGCGCACAAAGTTCAACGTGAATTAAACTTTGCCATTATTGATGAGGTTGATTCAATCCTTATTGATGAAGCGAGAACACCGCTTATTATTTCAGGGCCGACTGAAGAAGGGACTGAAGTTTATGTTAAAACTAATGCGATAGTGCCTTTTTTAGTCGCACAAGAAATTGTTGACGATAAAGAGAAGCAAGAAACTATGCCAGGTGATTATCTGGTTGATGAGAAAAGCAAACAAATTCATTTGACTGAAGCGGGCCATGAGCATGTTGAAGCCTTAATGGTTGAACATGGCATGATGGAAGAAGGCGCAACATTATATGATGCGGCTAACATTCGCTTAATGCATTATCTAAATGCTTCTTTGCGCGCACATGCACTATTCCAAAAAGATGTTGATTATGTTGTTCGAAATAATGAAGTAAGTATTGTTGATGAATTTACTGGTCGAATGATGACGGGTCGCCGTTGGTCAGAAGGCCTGCATCAGGCGGTAGAAGCTAAAGAAGGCGTAACGGTTCAAAATGAAAATCAAACATTAGCCTCTATTACTTTTCAAAATTATTTTCGATTGTACGAAAAGCTGTCTGGAATGACAGGAACAGCAGATACCGAAGCATTTGAATTAAATAAAATATATGGTTTGGAAGTTGTTGTTATTCCAACCCATAGAGACATGATTCGTGATGATAAAGGCGATTTGGTTTATCTTTCAAAACGTGAAAAATATCTTGCAGTGGTAGAAGACATTAAAGACTGCGTTAAACGAAAACAGCCGGTATTGGTCGGAACAACATCGATTGAAAACTCAGAAATTATAGCGCAACTGTTAATGGATTTAGGTATTAAGCATGAAGTGCTTAATGCCAAACAGCATGAGCGTGAAGCACATATCATTGAAAATGCCGGTATGCCAGCTGCAGTTACTATTGCTACCAATATGGCGGGTCGTGGTACTGATATTGTATTGGGTGGAAATCTTGATGTTGAATTAAAAGCCTTGGGTGAAGAGGCAACTGATGCAGAAAAAGAGAAAGTGCGCGGTGCCTGGTTAGATAGACACCAAGCGGTATTAGATAGTGGTGGTTTACATGTTATCGGTTCAGAGAGACACGAGTCTCGCCGAATTGATAATCAGTTGCGTGGCCGTTCTGGTCGTCAGGGTGATCCTGGTTCAACACGTTTTTACTTGTCATTGGAAGATGACTTAATGCGTATTTTTGCTTCAGAGCGTGTTGGCAAGTTAATGAAGTCTTTGGGGATGGATGAGGGTGAGGCGATTGAGCATCCTTGGGTCACACGGGCGATTGAAAATGCACAGACAAAAGTTGAAGGGCGTAACTTTGATGCGCGTAAAGAAGTCTTGGCCTATGATGATGTAGCTAATGATCAACGTAAAGTAATTTATCAGCATCGTAATGAGTTAATGGCTGCTGATGAGATTGATGAAATGATCAGCGAAATTCGCCACGATGTACTTAATGATGTGATTACTAAGTATATTCCTGCAAAAACAATGGAAGAGCAATGGGATATTAGTGGCTTAGAAGAACATTTAGCGCAAGAATATCTATTGGATTTATCTTTGCAGGATATGTTGGCGAATGATAAATCTTTTCAGGAAGCTGATTTAAGACAATTTGTGGTGGATCAGTTAGAGGCTGCCACTAAAGTCAAGGAAGAAAAATCAACTGCTGAAGTTATGCGACACTTTGAAAAATCAATTATGTTGCAGGTGCTGGATAATAGCTGGAAAGAACATTTAGCTGCGATGGATTCATTGCGTCAGGGTATTCATTTTAGAGGCTACGCTCAAAAAGATCCTAAGCAAGAATATAAACGCGAAGCATTTGATATGTTTACTAATTTACTGGATCACATTAAATATGAAGTGATTGGTATTTTGGCTAAAGTTCAAGTTGCTGAGGAAGAAGATGTCGATGCGATTGATGAGCAAAGACAGACAACACAGGAAATGCATTATGAGCATGCTGAAGCAAATCCCATAGAGGAGGATCAGTCACAGGAAGTTGCTTTTGTGAGAGATGAGGCGGGAGAGCAAGCGGATCAACCTTTTATTAGAGATGGTAAAAAGGTCGGGCGTAATGATCCTTGTCCTTGTGGATCAAAGAAAAAATACAAACAGTGCCACGGAAAGTTAGCTTAAGCACTCACAAACAACAAGATGGGCAATGCGATAGCATGCCCATCTTGTTTAATAAAAAGAAAGCTCCCTGAGGAGTCTAATACAATAATCATGCAATGTGATTTTATATATTTCAGATGGTTGTGAAATATAAGTAGTTTAGACTGTTTTTGCCACATAAGAGGAATAGAAGTGATTGCTCATGATTGTCTAATGCCACCACTGAGTATGGCCTCCAATGACCGCTGTTAATGCGATGGACTCTTAACAGGGCAGGTAAATTAAGTATACATATTGACTGAGTCTCAGCGTGATCAGTCATCTATTCAAAATACACCCTTACAAGTAAAAATGGTGAAGAATATGCCGCATAGAAATTTCGAAAAAAGTAACCCCAAGAAAAATCTCACAATCCTTCCTGATTTGGGAGTGAGTAAAAAAGATTTTATAACTGATTTTAAAAGGTATTACAGTACTCGCTTAGGTCGTGATGCATTATGTCGTTCGCCTCATTATGCCTACGAAGCTTTATCTCTAGCTGTAAGTGACCGACTGATTGAGCGCTGGAAAAGAACCTACAATACCTATAGAGAGCAAGATTGCAAGAAAGCATACTATATTTCAATGGAATTCCTGATGGGTAGAGCATTGAGTAATGCTATGCTAAATCTAGGTGTTACCAATGAAGTAGAAAAGGCGCTCTATGATATGGGCTTGGACTTGGAAGAGTTGATCGATAGTGAGCCTGATGCTGGTTTAGGAAATGGTGGCTTGGGACGTTTAGCTGCCTGTTTTATTGATAGTTGCGCTACTTTGCAGCTACCTGTTACAGGTTATGGATTGCGTTATGAGTATGGCATGTTCTCACAAGCGATTAAAAATGGAGAGCAGGTAGAAAAACCTGATCACTGGTTGCGAAATGGTAATGTCTGGGAAATTGAGCGTCCAGAATATACCTCGCGTATTAAATTTGGTGGGCATACCGAAAGACGCATTGATCATCAGGGGAATGAAACGGTTCACTGGGTTAATACCGATGACATTTTGGCAATCCCTTATGACACACCTGTTCCAGGTTTTGAAAATGGCACAGTTAATACACTAAGGTTATGGAAGTCTGAAGCAACAGAAGAATTTAATCTGCAAGAATTTAATGCAGGTGATTACGCGGAGGCAGTTGCAGCGAAAAACACAGCCGAAAATATTACTATGGTGCTGTACCCGAACGATGCCAATGAAAATGGTAAAGTGTTAAGGCTAAAGCAACAATATTTTTTGGCCTCTGCTAGTTTACAAGATGTAGTGTCAAGCTGGGTAGGGCGTCATGGCAGTGATTTTACTCATTTTGCTGATAAAAATTGTTTTCAGTTGAATGATACTCACCCCAGTATTTCGGTGGCTGAGTTGATGCGCTTGTTAATAGATGAGCATGGTCTGGATTGGGATGATGCGTGGGGTATTACTCGTAAGACTATGGCCTATACAAACCATACATTATTACCAGAAGCTTTAGAGAAATGGTCTGTTGGCTTAATGCAGCATTTGTTGCCGCGCATTATGGAGATTATTTTCGAAATTAATGCACATTTTATGGCAGAAGTCGAAGAGCAGTGGCCTGGGCAAGATGAATATCTCAGCAGAATGTCTATCATTGAAGAAGGACATGATAAACAAGTACGCATGGCTTACTTGGCAATTGTAGGGAGTTTCTCTGTCAATGGCGTAGCGGAATTGCATTCGCAATTATTAAAAGAAGGTTTATTTAATGACTTTTACCAATTGTGGCCCAAGAAATTTAATAACAAAACCAATGGTGTAACGCCACGTCGCTGGTTAGCGGCATGTAACCCTGAATTGGCAGCATTAATTACTAAAACTATTGGTGATGCATGGGTGACAGATTTATCGCAGCTGGAAAAACTTAAGCCGCATGCAGAAAAACCGGCCTTCAGAAAGAAATGGTTTCAATTAAAGCAAGATTGTAAACAACAACTGATTGACTATAAAACAGAAGAGTTGGGTGTCGATTTAAGCTTAAATGTAAATGCCTTGTTTGATGTTCAGGTTAAGCGGATACATGAATACAAGCGTCAAATCTTAAATGTATTACACGTTATTCATTTGTATAACCTGATCAAAAAAGGTGATACAGAGAATTGGGTGCCTCGCTGTGTTTTGATTGGTGGTAAGGCGGCGCCGGGTTATGTGATGGCTAAGAAAACCATTAAGTTGATTAACAATGTTGCAAATGTGATTAATAATGATCCTGATGTAGGTGATAAACTGAAATTGGTTTTCTTGCCTAATTATCGTGTATCGGCGATGGAGAAAATTTGTACAGGCGCTGACTTATCCGAGCAAGTTTCAACAGCAGGAAAAGAGGCATCAGGCACAGGCAACATGAAGTTTATGATGAATGGTGCGATAACAATTGGGACATTGGATGGTGCTAATATTGAAATTCGTGAAGAAGCTGGTGATGAAAATTTCTTTTTGTTTGGCTTGACTGAAACTGAAGTTAAGGAATTACGACCTCATTATAACCCTTGTGCCATGATTGACGAAGATGCTGATATAAAAGCAGTGATCAGTTTGTTGGAAAGTGGGCATTTTAATAGTGTAGAGCACGGTATTTTCGATGAT
>DAOWHF010000265.1:0-8478 GCA_030641565.1 Methylomarinum sp. | reverse complement strand
TAAAATCTCAATCAAAAAAAATAAATCATCGACCAAGAAAAAAGCCTCCCTCCAAATAACTCCCCGCTTCCTGCGGTTTCAATGTTGTAACAACGTTGAAAGAAGGGCGCATTCTACAGCACCCTCAGTTTTCGTCAAGCTTTTATTTCTACTTTGGCAAATTTTCTTTTTCCTACTTGGTAAACCTGTGTTGTTCCTGCCTCAATAACTAACTTTGGATCAGCAATCTTTTCACCATCAATTTTTACTGCACCCTGCTTAATCATGCGCATTGCATCCGATGTACTTTTAGTTAACCCAGCACTTTTCAACAAATTTGCAATTGCAAATCCAGTTCCTTCGGATTGCAAAGCAATCTCATCCATCTCATCAGGCATTGCCCCGCGCTGGAATCGTGCCTCAAAATTTTCCAAGGCTTTTTTTGCTGCTGAAGCATCATGAAACCTTTCTACAATTTCTTGCGCCAAACTTACTTTATAGTTTCGAGGATTCGCTCCCTCATCACACGCCTGCTTCCATTGTTTAATTTCATCCATTGATCTAAAACTTAGCAGTTCAAAGTAGCGCCACATCAAATCATCTGATATAGACATTATTTTGCCAAACATATCATCAAATGGATCTGCAATCCCTATATAGTTATTAAGTGACTTGGACATTTTCTGCACACCATCTAACCCTTCTAATATAGGCATGGTTAAAACTGTCTGCGGCTTTTGCCCATAGGTCTCTTGTAACTGACGCCCAACTAATAAATTAAATTTCTGATCTGTACCACCCAGCTCCACATCTGCTTTCATGACAACGGAATCATACCCTTGCATTAATGGATATAAAAACTCATGAATTGCAATTGACTGACCACCCTTATAGCGTTTACTAAAATCATCCCTTTCAAGCATTCTTGCCACCGTATGCTTAGCCGCTATCTGTATTAAATCTGCAGAAGAGACTTTATCCATCCATGTAGAATTAAATACAATTTGGGTTTTATCTGGGTCTAGAATTTTAAAAACTTGCTCTTGATAGCTTTTAGCATTATCTAACACATCCTCTTTTGTTAAAGGCTTACGAGTTACATTCTTGCCTGTTGGGTCGCCAATCATTCCGGTGAAATCACCAATCAGAAACTGTACATCATGGCCAAAATCTTGGAACTGTTTTAACTTATTAATTAGTACTGTATGCCCTAAATGCAGGTCTGGCGCAGTAGGATCAAAGCCAGCCTTAATGATCAAAGGACGGCCTTCCTCTAATTTTTTTACAAACTCGGATTCAACTAAAATCTCATCAGCCCCACGCTTAAGCTGCTCCAGTACTTCTTTATGCACAATTCTCTCCAGATCAATATATTTACCCTATTATATGTTCATTGAACCAATCCCCAGAAAAAAATATTTCTTTAGTCTATAATTAACTTATATTATTTAAGATTCTTTTACCCTTATTGCGTCTTTAAACTCACCACCTGGTCAAATAGATACGTGAAAAATAAATCATATAAAACATTATTTTTAGGTGTCAGCTTTGCTGTCGTTGCTACTGCAAGTTATGCGCTCATATCACCTAATGACATCGAGACTGACTTCAACAACTCTGTGCTTGCTATTCCTGCCATTGAATCAGAGCCAGCCTCTATCTCTGTTAACAACCCTGTTCTTGCCAAATTAGAACCTATCACTGCAACTCAGTTTAAAGAACTTACTCATAAAGTAAAAAAAGGGGAAAGCCTTTCTACCATTTTTTCAAAGCTTGATCTGAGCAAATCTGATTTACACCACATTATTCATGCTAATGATTTAGGCAAACAATTTGCTTCTATCTCTCCAGGTAAACATTTAGTTGCAAATACTGACTCCGACGGTCAACTGCAACAGCTTAGCTATAAAAAGAACGCTATCGAAACACTTAAAGCCACTCGTATTGATGATAGCTTTAATGTTGAGATTGTTAGCAAGCCTATAGAACGCAGAATTGCCAGCACTCAATCAACAATCGACTCATCTTTATTTCTTGATGCTAAAAAAGCAGGTCTTTCAGACAAACTTATTATGCAATTAGCTAATATTTTTGCCTGGGATATTGATTTTGCTCTCAACTTACGTAAAGGCGATCAATTTACCGTTGTTTATGAAAGACTATTTGTTGATGGTAAAGAAATTAACTCAGGTAATATCATATCTGCTGAGTTTGTGAATCAAGGCCACTCATTTACAGCAGTTAGATTTGAAGATAAAAAAGGCGATGCTAGTTACTTTACGCCCGACGGCAAAAGTATGCGCAAAGCTTTTTTACGTACACCTGTTGATTTTGCTCGTATCAGCTCACGTTTTAATTTAAAAAGAAAACACCCTGTTTTAAACAGAATTCGTGCTCACAAGGGTGTGGACTACGCTGCCAAAACAGGCACTCCCATTAAATCAACCGGCGACGGTAAAATCGTTTTCCGTGGTCGTAAAGGGGGTTACGGTAGAGTTGTGATTGTTCAACATGGTCAAAAATACAGCTCCCTTTATGCCCACATGTCTAATTATAAAAGAGGACAAAAAACAGGAGCTCGCGTTAAGCAAGGTCAGGTTATTGGTTATGTTGGGAAATCAGGCTTAGCAACTGGCGCTCATCTGCACTATGAATTTCGAGTTAATGGCGTCCACAGAAACCCTTTAACCGTTAAATTACCACATGCAAAACCAATTAAAAAATCGCTATTGGCTGAATTTAAATCACAAACCCAACCATTACTTGCTCAGCTTAATACAGTAAAATCTAAATCTATACTCGCTCAAAATCAACAATAGAGTGTCCGAGCTTTATATTGGATTAATGTCAGGAACCAGCCTCGATGGTATCGATGCTGGTCTGGTTGAATTTAAAGAGAACAAAATTCAACTCATTGCTTTTGATTACCAGCCATTTTCTGACATTATTAAAAATAACATTCAACGCCTGTCCCAACCAGATCAACCCATTCTTCTTAAAGACTATGGTTCGCTTGATACGCAACTAGGCTTATTATTCGCTGAAGCAAGTAATAATCTATTAAATAAAGCCAATATCCCCAACTCAGCAGTGACCGCCATAGGCAGTCACGGACAAACCATATACCATGCACCGGAAATAGACTCTGCATTCTCCCTGCAAATTGGTGATCCTAATATCATTGCTGAAAAAACAGGAATTACTACGGTAGCTGACTTTCGCAGAAGAGATATTGCTTTAGGCGGGCAAGGTGCTCCCTTAGTTCCTGCATTTCATCAAGCTATCTTTAGTCAAATTTTTGATTTATCCAAGAAGAATATTTGTGTTGTAAACATTGGCGGCATTGCCAATATCACTTACCTATCAGCCAATAAAGCTATTGGCTTTGATACGGGACCTGGCAACACATTGATGGATTACTGGATACATAAAAATTTAAATAAGGCTTATGATAAAAATGGGGCTTGGGCAAAATCAGGCAAAGTACTCACTGATACTCTCACTCATTTAAAACAAGACCCTTACTTCCAACTAAATCCACCTAAAAGCACTGGTAAAGAATATTTTTCGCCTGCTTGGCTTAATGAGAAAATAAGTGTCACTTCAAACTGCAAAGCTGAAGACATTCAAACTACCCTTTGCCAATTAACCGCAGAAACACTTACTAATTCGATTGATCAACATGCCCCACTAACTGACCACACGCTAATCTGCGGTGGCGGTATGCATAATAAATATCTGATTGATTTAATACAGCAAGGTTTAAATCATCCGGTGTCGTCAACCGCAGCGTTCGGTATTAATCCAGATCATGTTGAGGCAATAGCATTTGCTTGGCTAGCCAAGCAAACCATGAATAATTTGCCTGGCAACCTTACAGAGGTAACAGGCGCTGAAGCACCTGCTATTTTAGGCGGGGTTTATCCTGGAAAAAATACTTTAAACCGAAAATGAAGACCCACAACCACAAGTAGTACTTGCATTTGGGTTTCTAATTACAAATTGAGCGCCTGATACATCTTCTTTATAATCTATTTCAGCTCCATTTAAGTACTGTACACTCATTGAGTCGATTAAAACAGTGACACCACCATTTGCAATTTGCGTATCATCTTCACTGACCTCTTCATCAAAAGTAAAACCATACTGAAAGCCAGAACAACCACCGCCAGAGATATAAACCCTAAGCTTCAAGTTATCGTTACCTTCTTCAGCAATTAAAGCACCTACTTTTTCAGCAGCGCTATCTGTAAAAATAATTGGTTCAGCCATTCATTTGGTTCCAATAATGTAAAAAAAATTGATTATGTCAATACCCAGCGTTTTAGTCAAGAATTAGGGATAGAGAGCTACCGTTAACAGCCCCTGCTTTTCATCCAAACCGAACATAATATTCATATTCTGCACCGCTTGACCTGCCGCGCCTTTCACTAAATTATCAATCACAGACAAAACAACCAGCGTATCACTACCTTGTGGCTGGTGAATCGCAATCTGACATTTATTACTCCCTCGAACATTGCGTGTATCTGGGTGCGAACCTTGTGGCAGCACATCTACAAACCGTTCATTCTGGTACCGCTGCTCAAATAACGCCTGCACATCACTCACATCGCCTGTAATCTTGCCATACAAAGTCGCATGAATGCCTCGAATCATTGGCGTTAAATGAGGGACAAAGGTCAAACCCACCGAATTATTAGCAGCCTGTTCTAAACCTTGTGTGATCTCAGGTAAATGCCTATGACCTGCAACTGCATAAGCCTTAAAACTTTCCCCTGTTTCACTCATCAATGCTGATACTTGCGCTGAACGCCCTGCTCCACTAACGCCAGATTTTACATCAGCAATTAAATGTGAAAAATCAATCAGCTTATTTTCAATTAAAGGTAAAAAACCCAATTGTACAGCGGTTGGATAACATCCAGGACATGCCAAAAGATTAGCCTGCTTAATGGCTTCCCGGTTGATTTCAGGCAAGCCATAAACAGCGTCGGCGATTAAATCAGGGCACGCGTGATCCATTCCGTACCATTTGGACCATTCCTTATCATCTTTAATCCTAAAATCAGCTGATAAATCAATCACCTTAACCTTACGCGCCAATAGCTGTTCTGCCATTAACATTGCAGTTCCATTAGGTGTCGCAAAGAAAACCACATCACATTCTGCTAACGCCTCTACATCTGGCACAGTAAAAACCTCATCACATAAACCGCGCAAACTGGGATATAAGGAATCAACACGTTGACCGGCATCTGAACGTGAAGTCACTACCCCAACCTCTACCTCTGGATGTAAAACCAAGATACGTAATAACTCAACACCTGTATACCCTGTTCCCCCTACTATTGCTGCACGAATCATGTTCTTTTAACCTACTTATTATACTTACTAAATAATACATATAATACCTGTTATGATTATTAAAAAGGTTAATTTTATAAATTATGCTTGCCATTGAAATAAATAATGCTATTTTGCGGCCTATACAACGCCCTACACCTACACCATCGGCAACTGATGTATTAATTAAGGTTTTTGCGGCAGGTATCAATAGACCCGATGTTATGCAACGCCTAGGTTTATACCCAGCTCCTACGGGTGCATCAGATATTCCTGGCTTAGAAGTTTCTGGCACAGTTGTTAAAGTAGGACATCGTGTCAACCATATTAAAGAAGGCGATAAAGTCTGCGCGCTAGTCACTGGCGGCGGTTATGCCGAATACTGTACAGCCCACGCAGAATTATGTCTTCCCATTCCTGATCACTTTGACTTTATTCAAGCAGCTGCTCTACCCGAAACATTCTTCACTGTTTGGAGTAATCTTTTTGATCGCGCCCAACTGGCCAAAAATGAGACCCTGCTAATTCACGGTGGCAGTAGTGGTATTGGAACAACTGCTATACAACTAGCAAAAGCCTTTGGCGCCAAAGTATTTGTTACTGCTGGAAGCGATGATAAATGTGCTTTTTGCACTAAACTGGGCGCTGATGAGGCCATCAACTATAAAACACAGGATTTTGTAAACGAGATAAAAGCAATCACCCAAGGAAAAGGCGTTAACGTTATATTAGATATGATTGGCGGTGACTACTTTCCTCGCAACTTAAAATGCATGGACTTTGATGCCAGGCTAGTACAAATAGCCATTCAAAACGGGCCTAAATCAGAAATAAACCTGCTGCCGATTATGCTTAAACGACTAACAATTACAGGGTCTACCTTACGCGCCAGAAGTGATACATTTAAAAGCACTATTGCCAACAAATTACTGGAAAACGTATGGCCGCTACTAGATTCAGGTAAAATCAAACCCATTATTCACAGCACATTTCCACTTAAAGATGCTGATAAAGCCCATCAATTAATGGAAAGCAGTCAACACATAGGCAAAATTATTTTAACGGTATAACTATGACTTACACGACCCTTATTTCAGCAGAAACACTCAAACAACACATCAGCGATCCCAACTGGATTATTATTGACTGTCGTTTTTCCCTGGCTGACTCAACTAAAGGTGCAAGAGCGTATCGCATGGGACATATTGCCAATGCACGCTACGCACACTTAGATAACGACCTGTCCTCTGCCATAACAGACTCAACAGGTCGCCACCCACTGCCTAACTTTAAGCTATTAGCTGAAAAACTAGGGCATTGGGGGATAAGTAATAAAAGCCAGGTTGTTATATATGATGATGCCAGCGGTGCTTTTGCAGGTAGACTTTGGTGGCTACTCCGGTGCTTAGGGCATGATGCGGTCGCGGTACTGGACGGAGGCATTCCTCACTGGCAAAGACAGGGATATGCTTTAACTACAACACTTCCCTCCATCACTGCAAAAACGTTTAGACCCTATCTTAATGACAAGGCTTGGCTAAGCGCTTCACAAGTTAGTAATAATTTAGCCAGTAGATGCATTAAATTAATTGATGCTCGAACCGCAGAACGCTTCCGAGGTGAACAGGAACCTATTGATCCAGTTGCAGGCCATATTCCACAAGCAGTTAACCGAGCTTTCCAATTAAACCTTGATCATAATGGACTATTTTTAAGCGCTGCTGAATTACACAAACAATTTATTGATTTACTTGGCAGCACAAAACCACAACAAACAGTTCATATGTGCGGTTCTGGCGTAACTGCCTGTCATAATTTATTAGCAATGGAACATGCAGGCTTATCAGGATCTAAACTTTATGCAGGCTCATGGAGCGAATGGATCACCAATAGCAACCGAAGTATTGCTACAAAATAAATAATTATTCTTTACATCACTTAGCACTCCAAAAGAAGGATTTAAATAATGGCTGAAAGCGAAAAAAAACATAAAACACTACAGAAAGCATTAGAAATTAATCTTGATAACTGTAAATATGGCACCATCGTTGAAATTGGCGCAGGACAGGAAGTTGCCAGGAATTTCTTCCGAGCTGGTGGGGCAGCGGGTACAATAGCAAAGACCATGTCAGCCTATGACATGCATGTAAGTGATGATGTTTATGGTGCCGAAGAATCAGGCCGCTATGTCAGTCGCAGTCGCTTAATGAAAATGCTGGATAAAGAATATACCGCCATTACCGACTTATTAACACCCTCCCGCCCCAAAAACACCACGTTTTTTTCTTATGCTGCAACAGTCACCGCAAAAAGCTACTTACAAAAGAATGAATGTCATGGCTGGATAGGCATACGCTTACAGCTTTATCCAAATGCGGCTCCCAGCGATATTATTTTACATGTTCGCATGCTTGATAATGATGGTAGTGGACAACAAGAAGCTCTGGGTATCCTTGGCGTTAACTTAATTCATGCTGCCTACAATTATTTTACCCAACCCAAAAAAATCATTGAATCATTAGCGCATGAGCTAGAACCTGGACGCATTGAAATTGATACCATTAATTTTTCAGGCCCTTATTTTGAGGAAACTGAAAACAGGTTAATGAATCTACACTTAGTCCATAGCAATCTTACTCACGCCATTATTTTTAATCCTGATGGGGACATTCAGGTACCCGGTGATCTTCTATACAAGAAAAACATCTTGGTCATTCGTGGATCATTTACGCCACTTACCAAAGTACATGTTGATATGACAAAGTGCGGTCAACAGCACTTTAATGAGATGGAATATATAGATTCCGAGAAAACACTGGTACTGGCAGAACTCACTATGGCTAGCTTAACAGTCGGTGACAAAATTGATGATGCCGATTTTTTAGCCCGTGTGGACATGCTTAATACCCAAGGGTATACGGTAATGATATCTAATTATCTACGTTATTTTCGTTTACGCGCCTATTTCCGTCGTTATACAAAACAACAAATAGGCTTGATTTTAGGCATCTCTAATTTAGATTTTATTTTTACTGAAAACTACTACGAAGGTTTAGAAGGAGGAATTTTAGAGGCTTTTGCTAAATTATTTCCTGATAATACTCGCTTATACATTTACCCATACAAAAGCCCAGATAAAGAAGAATTAGTCAC
>DAOWHF010000184.1:0-5550 GCA_030641565.1 Methylomarinum sp. | reverse complement strand
AATGCAGCCAAACTCCTTTTTCATATTGATGAAGCGACCAGCTGGGAATCGGTTCGCAACCTAGCTATTATGAAAAATTCATTTATCTTAATCAAAAATATCGCTCTACAGTCCCATGCGCCTCAAGTTATTTTAGAGGCTATTGAAGAGGTTCAATATGATTTAGATGAAACACTACAGGCATTAAAAGATGGTGAAATATCTTAATCTCAGCTAAAAATATCACTAATTCCGGTTGATGTTGATAGAAAGGATGTGAGGTTTGGTTTCAAGATGAAGCACGGGCAGGACAGCGAGGAGCGGTGACTCGTATTAGGGCGAATAAAGGCACACGCCCTCGCATTATTCGACAACTGCAATTTAACGCAGCCTATCTATTTGGTGCTGTATGTCCGGCTAATGGCAAAGCTGCCGGCATTGTTATGCCCAAAGCAAATACTGAAGGCATGCAATACCATCTTGATGTAATTTCCAGTTCAGTGACAGAAGGCAAGCATGCTGTCTTAATTGTTGATAAGGCGGCATGGAATTTAACAGGGAAGCTTGAAATGCCTAAAAACATTCAATTGTGCCGTTACCTCCTTATTCGCCAGAACTAAACCCGGTTGAACAAGTTTGGCAACAGTTACGACAACGAGACTTGGCAAACCGGTGCTTTAAAGATTATGAGCATATAGTGGAAGTCTGCTGTGAGGCATGGAATAAATTTGTTGAGTGTCCTAACAATATCCAGACATTATGCACTCGGAAATGGGCGTTATTGGCATAAGTATTTATTGGGATTGGTACTGCCTATTTTCCTAACTAGCCCCCTTCAATCTCAGGGATAGACCATCAACTTTTTAAAAGGCAATAACAACCCTTCTCATCATTCATTTACCGAATGAATAGAGACTTTAAAGTTTAGTTGATTGGCTTTTTCTGGCTACCTCTGAAGCTCACTACCAGTCAAGGAAGACTCAGCAATAGTCAAACATGCTTAACGGCGATACAGGGCTTAAAACAGATTACAGCTTTTACAAATCTGTCACACCTAGTCACACATTCAAAGCTTGATGGAATTTACATAAGATGCTGAGTTATTAGCAGATAACCGATAAAACTAACAATGAAAAAGGTTATTTAAACAGAGAATTGAAGCTTGATAAGAACTTAGCATGAATAGCTAACTTAATGTTTTATAAGGGATCATTGGGGTGGATGACGGGGCTTGAACCCGCGACAACCGGAATCACAATCCGGGACTCTACCAACTGAGCTACACCCACCATAATGATGTATTCTGACAAGTAATGGTGCGCTTGACAGGAGTCGAACCTGTGACCCTCGGCTTAGAAGGCCGATGCTCTATCCAGCTGAGCTACAAGCGCAATTTTGGTCGGGGTAGAGGGATTCGAACCCCCGACATCCTGCTCCCAAAGCAGGCGCGCTACCAAACTGCGCTATACCCCGAACTAAACCTTCTATTGAAATGAAGCTGCGTTGACTGCCTCACTGCGAAGAATTAGTATTATAGGGGGGCACTCATTATCCGTCAACCCCTTTTTACAATTTATCCTTAACTATTTGGTAAACCGCTTCTGTTTCCGCTTCAGCACCATTCATAACTTGCTCAAGTTCTGCTAACTTTTCATCAGCAAAGGTTTTATCTTTAATACTTCCTGCATTGATATAGACATTTAATGCAGCACTTTTTAACGCACTATATCCTGCCATCACAGCCACACCCGCATCACTGATAACACCTGTATTACCTTTTTCAGCAGCAACACGACTTAACCTAATAGCTTTAGCACAGGCTTTAGCACAGTCTAAAGGCACTATAGTCGCCTCTTTTAAAACTTCTTGTATTTGGGTGCTTCTGGCTGCCTTCTCTTCATCAGTTTCTTTAGGTAAACCGTATGTAGCCATTAATTTATCAAACACATCAACATCAGCTTTAATCATGCCCGTTAATTCTGTGCGTAAGGCTTCTGCTTGGCTTAACAAAAGCTGCATATCATCTTCAACTTCAGCATATTTAGGTTTGCCGATAGTTAAATTACAAACCATACTTATTAATGCAGCAGATTGCGCACCCATTACTGCTGCTGCACTTCCGCCACCTGGCGTTGCTTGCCTACTGGCCAATTCATCTAAAAACAACTCAACAGACTTTTCTTTTATTTCACTCATCTTTTTCTCTAAATAATATCCATAAAGGGTTGCACTGGTTTTACCTCACAACCCATAAGTTTTTTTTACTCACGTCGCCAGTTTGTTCCACCCTGCACGTCTTCCAACACTACACCCTGTGCTTTTAATTCGTTACGAATTTGATCAGCCGCTGCCCAGTCTTTATTTTGTTTAGCCTCAATCCTTGCTTGTATTTTTTGGTTAATATCATCCTCAGAAATATCATCTACAAGCTCACCACCCTTCAAGAAGCTTTCAGGGTCATCCTGTAAAATACCTAAAACACCTGCCAACTCCTTTAATGTTGCAGCTAACTGCCCTGACTTAAGCAGATCATCCTTACATTTATTAAGTTCTCTGGCCAAATCAAATAACACAGCCACGGCAACTGGCGTATTAAAGTCATCATCCATCGCATCTTTAAAACGTTTTTTATATTCGACATCACAATAAGATTCGTTTATTACTACACCTCTAAGCGCCGTATATAAACGCGTTAAAGCAGCCAAGGCATCTTCTAACTGTTCATCAGAATAGTTTAACGGACTACGATATTGGCTAGACAACACAAAAAAACGAATAATTTCTGGTCGATAATTCTTTAGCACTTCCCTGACCGTAAAAAAATTACCTAATGATTTGGACATTTTTTCTTCATCAACCCTGACAAAGCCATTATGCATCCATAAATTAACAAATTTCTCACCGGTTGCACCTTCAGACTGGGCAATCTCATTCTCATGATGCGGAAATTGCAGATCCATTCCCCCACCATGAATATCAAAATGATTACCCAAACAACAAGTCGACATGGCAGAACATTCAATATGCCACCCCGGTCTGCCTTTACCCCAGGGCGAATCCCATGAAGGCTCATCCGGTTTAACCATTTTCCATAAAACAAAGTCCAAGGGGTCTTGTTTGGCAGTATCAATCCCTACTCTCTCACCTGCTTGCAGATCTTCTATGTTTTTACCTGATAACTGTCCATAGTTTTCAAATTTAGCTACCGAATAAAACACATCACCATTGCTTCCTACATAAGCCAAACCCTTTTCAACCAATGCCGCTATCATGACGATAATATCATCCATCGATTGCGTGGCTTTAGGCTCTATATCTGGCGGAAGAACGGCTAATGCGCGTTCATCTTCGTGCATTGCATCAATAAAACGTTCAGTTAAAGCCAGAAAATCTTCCCCATTCTCATTCGCTCGTTTAATGATTTTGTCGTCTATATCGGTAATATTACGCACATAGGTTAAATCATAACCAGAATATCTAAAATATCTTGCCACCGTATCAAACACCACCATCACTCGCGCATGTCCAATATGACAGTAATCGTATACTGTCATTCCACATACATAGAGCCCGACTTTACCTTCTACTCGAGGTTTAAATATTTCTTTGCTACGCGTTAAGGTGTTATATATTTTAAGCATCTTTTATAGAGTGAAAGTTGTATGATTGCGGCAGTATGATAAAAAACCGTCCAATTTACCAAGACTAGGGCTTCTCTTTCAAGAAAAAAACGCATAGAATTTAGCTTTTGCATCAACTTATGGAAAAACCATGCGTAAAATTACTCTTATACTGATGCTTTTTTTATTCACAACTCTTTCAATTGCAACGGAAAACAAAATGTCAGAAACACCAAGCAAAGTAAAACTAACCACTTCTTTAGGTGATATCGTTATTCAATTAAATTCTGAAAAAGCGCCTATATCAGCTGAGAACTTTTTAACCTATGTTAAAGAGGGTTTTTATAATGGAACCATCTTCCACAGAATTATTCCTGGCTTTATGGCACAAGGCGGTGGTTTTGACACCGATTTCAATCAAAAAGCAGTTCACGCATCAATTAAAAACGAAGCCGATAATGGCTTAAAGAATAATCGTGGTACTTTAGCGATGGCCAGAACACCTGATCCAGATTCTGCAACTGCACAATTTTTCATCAACTACAAAGACAATTCATTCCTTGACCACACTAGCAAAACAGCTAATGGCTGGGGTTATGCTGTTTTTGCAGAAGTTATTGAAGGAATGGAAGTTGTAGATTCTATGGCAGATGCAGCAACAGGAAATCGTGGCGGGCATCAGGATGTTCCAAAAGAAGATATTATTATCGAAAAAGCTGAAATTTTATAAGAGCAGACTCAAGACGCAAGGCTAAAGATAAAAAAGAGCAAAACCCACAGTTCTTTTCGTCTTTCGTCTTTCGTCTACCTCCTTTTACTTTCGTCTAATCCCTTTTATCTAAGACAGCACTTTGAAACAAGACATAATCTTTATCTCAGATTTACATATTTCTCTAGAAAAAACAGAAATAACACGGCGCTTTATTGATTTTCTTGAGAATCAGGCAACTAAAGCACAAGCTATTTATATTTTAGGCGATTTATTTGATGCCTGGATTGGTGACGATGACAACACCCCCCCTAATAAAAAAATTAAAAAAAAATTAAAGCAGCTAACTGACTCGGGGGTTCAAGTCTTTCTGCAACAAGGAAATAGAGATTTTTTAATGGGCCAACAGTTTTGTCTTGAAACAGGCATGACCTTACTTGATGATTATGCTGTAGTCGACATTTATGGTGTTAAAACATTACTCACTCATGGTGATTTATTATGCAGTGATGACCTGCCTTACCAAGAATTTCGCAAAAAATCTCATACTGATGAGTGGAAACAAAATGTGTTATCGAAACCATTAATTGTTCGTTTACTTGCGGCTCGTTGGTATAGGCTCCGAAGCCACTTCCATAAACGTAAAAAAAATCAGGACATTATGGATGTAAATCAGCAAACAGTTATTGATGCCATGCAAAAGTACGATTGTTTTCGCCTGATTCATGGACATACTCACCGCCCTGCCGTACATAATTTTGAAATAAATCAACAGCCCTCACAACGCTTTGTTCTGGCAGATTGGAAAAAAGATTCAGCAGAAACATTACATTGGACTGCTGAAGGCTATCGTATTGAAAAAATTTAGATCCGCCCTAATTCCGCCGCCTCTAACCTTGAGTGTAATTCAGGGAAAACTTTTGATAATTCAAGCACTTCATTGGCCGTTAGTCTTAATAAAGTAACATAGGTTTTTGCCCTAACCGTTGCCGAGCGTTTCGCATTACTTAGCAAAGCATGCTCTCCGACAAAGCTACCTTCATGCAATTCAGCCACATGCTCACTCAAGCCTTGAGGATTTAACTTAAAAACATTAAGCCGACCAGTAACAACAATATAGAGTGAATGTCCGCTATCACCCTGATTAAAGATGGTATCACCTGATAAAAAACTCACGTACCCGGCATTTTTATACAACCCTTCAAGACACTGCTCAGGCAGTCCAGCAAATAAAGGAACTTT
>DAOWHF010000003.1:0-6012 GCA_030641565.1 Methylomarinum sp. | reverse complement strand
GATCAAAACTGCCCGCATGTGTTGGACCATCTGGTCCCACTAAACCCGCTCTATCCAAAGCAAATAATACATCTAAATCTTGTACAGCGACATCATGAATTAACTGATCATAAGCACGCTGTAAAAAGGTCGAATAAATCGCTACTACCGGTTTGCCGCCCTGACAGGCTTGTCCAGCGGCTAAAGTTACCGCATGTTGTTCAGCAATCGCCACATCAAAATAACGTTTAGGAAAGCGCTCGGAAAACTCAACTAAACCAGAACCTTCACGCATGGCTGGGGTAATCCCTAATAAACGCTCATCTTTCTCGGCGGTATCACACAACCAGCGCCCAAAAACTTGAGTATAAGTCGGATGAGGTGACGGTGCAGATTTAGGTAAGGAATCCTGAGTGGGATCAAAAGCCGGCACACCATGATAAGCTAAAGGATCTTTCTCTGCCGGCGCATAGCCTTTACCTTTCTTGGTTACGATATGCAAAAACACAGGGCCTGATAAATCCTTGATATTGTTTAAGGTATCCACCAGCATATCCACATCATGCCCATCAATCGGTCCGATATAATTAAAGCCCAGCTCCTCAAACAAAGTCCCGGGCACAATCATGCCTTTAACATGTTCTTCAGTCTTACGGGCTAAATCCCAAACCGAAGGCATTTTACTCAAGACTTTTTTACTCTCTTCACGTACAGACGAATACAACTTACTGGAAATCACCCGGGTAAAATAATTATTCATCGCTCCCACGTTAGGTGAGATAGCCATATCATTATCATTCAGAATCACTAATAGGTTAGCATCCAGTGCCCCCGCATGATTCATCGCCTCAAATGCCATACCGCCGGTAATACTGCCATCACCGATAATCGCCACCATGCGCTTATCTTCACCTCGTAACTGAGAAGCAATCGCCATCCCCAAAGCAGCACTGATAGAGGTACTGGAATGACCGACCCCAAAGGCATCATATTCACTCTCTTTACGATTAGGGAAAGCACAAATACCATCTTTGGTCCTAATGGTCGGCATTTGTTCTTTACGCCCGGTTAAAATTTTATGTGGATAAGCCTGATGGCCTACATCCCACACCAACTGGTCTTCAGGGGTGTTAAACACATAATGTAAAGCGACCGTCAGTTCAACTGTGCCTAAGCCGGCAGAGAAATGTCCTCCTGATAAGCTGACGGTGTGCGTTAAATAACGACGAACTTCATCAGATAAAGACTTTAGCTGGTTTTTGGAAAGCTTGCGAACGTCAGCAGGTGAGTTGATCTTGTCGAGGAGAGGGTAATTGCCAGAGCTATTCATGTACTTCAATTCCTTGTGTGCCGATGCTTTACCAAAATATGGATGTTGGGCGGCTGTAAAAAAAACCTCTTTTTAGCTGTTCCTTCACGCTTTTGGGTGTGTTATTGCTTAACTTTCCCTATCCATGGAGAAAGTGTTTTGTGTAAGCAGTAAACCAGTCGGTTTCTAATGGGTTAAGGGCATGTACGAAATAATTGCGATAAAATAACAGCATGTTAGATGGGTAAAGGTTCTTCCGTACCCATCAAATAGAGGTTATGCTGTTGTTTTGTTGGTTCTGTACTTGCCGAAGTTAATTTAGTGTGCAGCCTTTAGGATATACACTGAGATAATACTTGACTATTGTAGTTGGTTTTTAATGGTCGCGCTGAATAATATACAGTGATAAATCACGTAATAAATCGGCTTCTACACCAAAACCACTTAGGCTTTCTACGGCCTGTTCGTGTAACTCTTGAGCTTTTTCTTTTGCACCCGCTAGACCCAATAAAGCAGGGTAAGTCGGTTTGTTATTTTCTTGGTCTTTACCTTGCGTTTTGCCTAATGTTGCAGTGTCACTTTCTTCATCAAGAATATCGTCTTTAACTTGAAATGAAAGGCCAATACACTTCGCATAATGGTCTAATTTTTTAGCGACAGTTGGATCTAGGTCAGGTTTCGCTAAAGCAGCCATATTCACGCTAGCACGAATCAATGCACCGGTTTTATGAATATGCATGTTTTCTAATTCAGGCAAAGTAAGTTCGGTACCAACGGATTCTAAATCAATAGCCTGTCCTCCAACCATTCCTTGAGAACCACTGGCTTTGGTTAATGTGGTAATCATTTTTAAGCGACTGCTTGCATCTGCTTTGATAGATGGATCATTAGCCAAAATTTCAAAAGCTAAAGCTTGTAATGCATCACCCGTTAAAATTGCTGTGGCTTCATCATAAGCGATATGAGATGTCGGTTTACCTCGTCTTAAGTCATCATCATCCATAGCTGGAAGATCATCATGGATCAATGAATAGACATGGATTAATTCAACCGAGCAGGCAGGGCCATCTAAAATATCTTCAGATAAACCCAATGCTTTTCCTGTGGCATAAGCCAGCATAGGGCGCATACGTTTACCACCATCTAAGGTACTGTAACGCATGGCATCATGCAGCTTTTTTGGTAAAACATTTTTAGACGGTAGGCGTGCGTCTAAGGCTCGTTCAACTCGGCTTTGGGCAGACACAAGATATTCTTTTAAGGCATTACTCATCGTTAAAGGGCTCCAGGGTTTGTTTACCGTTTTTTTCTAATAGAATTTGGACTTTTTGTTCAGCATCCTGCAATGCTTTCTGGCAGGTACTGGTTAATTTAACACCACGTTCAAAGGATTTTAAAGACTCTTCCAGCGATATATCACCTTGTTCCATTTGTTCAACAAGCTGTTCTAGCTCTTCAAGGGAATCTTCAAATAAGGTTGGATTTTTCTTTCTAGGCATAGTTAAACAGTGGTGTTATGTAAATGATATTTGCTCCGGGTCTTACGTTAATAGACGCCGTGGTAAATAATTACATGATACGATAATAAATTAGTCACTATTATATCTTAATTATCAGCACTTATGAGTAGCGAATATAACGCAGCAGCAATTGAAGTTTTAAGTGGATTAGACCCAGTACGAAAGCGTCCGGGTATGTACACAGACACCACAAGACCAAATCATTTGGTGCAAGAGGTGGTGGATAACAGTGTTGATGAAGCAATGGCCGGGCATGCTGATACTATCGAAGTTGTTTTGTTCAAGGATGGCTCTGTATCGGTTAAAGATAATGGTCGAGGTATGCCAGTTGATTTGCACCCAGAACAAGGTATTCCTGGTATTGAAGTGATTTTGACGCAGCTACATGCGGGTGGCAAGTTTTCTAACAAGAATTATCAATTCTCAGGGGGCTTACATGGTGTCGGGGTCTCTGTTGTTAATGCTTTAACAACCCATTTAGAGGTTGAAGTTAATCGTAATGGCAAGGTCTACCAAATGACCTTTGCTAATGGAGATAAACAAACAGACTTAATTGAAATCGGTACGGTTGGCAAGGCAAATACAGGGACAAAAATCACCTTTTTACCCGATGAGAAGTATTTTGACTCTAGTAAGGTCTCTGTTATAAAACTAAAGCATGTATTACGTGCAAAAGCGGTTTTATGCCCAGGGTTAAATATCTCCTTAAAGTCAGAGCAAACAGATGAAGAGTGGACTTGGTGTTATCAGGATGGCTTAAAAGAATATTTACTTGATCGGGTAGGTGATGTAGAAATTTGCCCCGAAATTCCTTTTATGGTGGATTCATCAGCATCCAGTGAGGCGGTAGAATGGGGCATCGTTTGGACTGCTGACAGTTTGCCAGAAGTGATTGCTGAAAGTTATGTTAATTTAGTCCCTACAGCACAAGGGGGTACGCATGTAAATGGCTTAAGGGCAGGTTTAACCGAAGCCATGCGTGAGTTTTGTGAGTTTAGAAATTTACTACCACGGGGTGTCAAAATTGCCCCTGAAGATGTCTGGGAAAATTGTCACTTTGTGTTGTCGGTTAAGTTAGAAGACCCTCAGTTTTCTGGGCAAACTAAAGAACGTTTAAGCTCCAGAGAATGTGTACCTTTTGTATCGGGTATTGCCAAAGATAGTTTTAGTTTATGGCTAAATCAACATCCTCAAGAGGGTGAGAAGGTGGCTGAGATTATTCTTACGAGTGCCCAAAAACGGCTTAAATCCAGTAAGAAAATCGTCAGAAAAAAAATCACCTCAGGCCCTGCATTACCAGGAAAACTGGCGGACTGTTCGGCGCAGGATATTACTCGAACAGAATTGTTTCTAGTGGAAGGGGATTCTGCGGGTGGCTCAGCCAAACAGGCAAGAGAACGTGAATTTCAGGCCATTATGCCTTTAAGAGGGAAAATCCTTAATACTTGGGAAGTGGATTCTGCACAAGTGATGGGCTCACAAGAAGTACATGATATTGCTGTGGCATTGGGAATTGAACCCGATTCTGATGATATTAAAAATTTACGTTATGGCAAAGTTTGTGTGCTGGCGGATGCTGATTCTGATGGAAACCATATTGCAACCTTAATTTGCGCCTTATTTTATAAGCATTTTTATGCTTTAGTTAAAACAGGGCATGTGTTTATTGCCATGCCACCGTTGTATCGTATTGATGTGGGTAAAAAAGTCTTTTACGCCTTGGATGATGCGGAAAGAGTTGGGGTTTTAGCAAGAATAGAAGCCGAAAAGTTGAAAGGTAAAGTTAATGTACAGCGTTTTAAAGGATTGGGGGAAATGAACCCTAGTCAATTAAGGGAAACGACCATGAACCCTGATACCCGTAGATTAGTACAATTAACGATTGATGACGAGGTTGCCACAACAGAACAAATGGATATGTTGTTGGCTAAAAAACGCTCGCAAGATAGAAAAAGCTGGCTAGAAGTGAAAGGGAATTTGGCTGAAATTTAGGTCTTCATGTGAATAACTGTCAGACGTTTATTTGTATTGTTAAATCTCTGTGAGTTTTATTCCCCATCCTTAGGGACGATAAAATAAACTTACATAGATAATACCCCGACCGCTTGCGGCGGGGAGTTTCATTTATCTGTATTAGAAATATTATGTACTTTAGAAACCTGGTCTTATCTGCTTTTATCATTGCTATTTTTGCTGGATTAATATTTAGTGCTTATCAAGCTTTTTTTATAACTCCCATTATTTTAAGCTCAGAAGTCTATGAAGTATTAGAACCAGCAAGCCATCAAATAGAAGCTTGGTCTCCAGAAGACGGTATAGAGCGCCATTCATGGAGTTTTGCGACTAATTTTTTATTATGTTTTGCTTACGCACTTATTTTACTCAGTGCAATGACCGTTAAATCTAACATAACGACCATTAAAGGATTATATTGGGGGATAGCCGCATATTTAACAATCTTTGTAGCACCTGCATTAGGTCTGCCGCCTGAAATTCCTGGGATGGAAGCGGCTTTTCTTGAAGGTCGTCAAGTATGGTGGATAGTGACACTTATTTTTACTGCTGTATCATTATGGATGATTGCTTTTCAGGAGCTATTCTATAAAGGTATAGGTGTTGTTTTAATCACTATTCCGCATATTTTTGGGGCACCTCAGCCAGAAAGCCATGGCTTTGCAAATACCGATCCCCAAGCAGTTGAAGCATTAACGACACTATGGCATCAGTTTATTATTCAGACTAGTATTGCTAATGCTTTATTATGGTTGGTGATTGGTACATCTGCTGGTTTTCTGGTTAACAAATTTATTAGTCCACTTGATGACTCTGATGATCAAAGGGTATAAAAAAACAAATTCACACATAGGGTTCGGAGAACGCTGAGATAGAGCAGAATGATCTTTTTTACAAAGCTCTTCTTTGTGTGTATAGATCTTTTTCTGTGAATAATAATTACTTTACCTCAATACAATGTTGGTGGAGTGCTGGGTATTTATTGGTGTTAGATAGTGATAACAGCAGCGGGTATTAAATTGATTTTTCTCAGTAGGAAGCAATGATAAGAAACAGTCTGCTTTTTATAGTCATGCTTTTATTGTCGTATGGATTTTGGATCAGTTCAGACTTTAAAACCATTATTGCTGGAATCTCGATATTTTTATTCGGTATGCTGTCATTGCAGCAAGGTTTTAGGTCATTTACTGG
>DAOWHF010000170.1:0-13881 GCA_030641565.1 Methylomarinum sp. | reverse complement strand
TCTGACAATCTCATTACAATTGGCCCTAAAGGTCTGGTTAGAGGTGAAATTATTGCTAAAAACTTAGTTATCAATGGTGTTTTTAGCGGTGCAGCAGAAAGCCATGCAGTAGAAATTCTATCTAAAGGTAATGTAAAGGGCAAGCTAACCTACAGTGAATTGATTATTGAAAAAGGTGCTGCTTTTGATGGTGAAACTTCGGTACGCCCAGTAGTCATTGAAGAAAGTAATGGGTCAGAAGTTAGTGAAGATAAAACACTAGGTGTGTCTCTGGTTTGATGGTTAGGAAGAGGTGCTGGTAGACAATTCTTGTTGATGTGATTTTCGGATTTATAGCAGAGTAGGGCAGACTGAAGTCCGCTCTACCCTAAAATATAATTTAATATGTTCTTAAAATTTTACGCCAGCTTGTAGCCAGAAGTTTTGAGTATCTGTACTAAATTGGTCTGCATCATAATAAGCGTATTTAGCCAGTAATGAATAATGTTTGCCAAACTTCTTAACAACTAAAAAGTCCCACTCTTTTCCGTAGTCTATACTGCCGGTATCATCAGCAAAATCATGATAAACACCCATTAATTTAACACCCATGACTTTACCGCTGAGTGATGTATAAACATCGCGTAGTCCATTTGCTGGAGTGGTTAAAAACTGATCCGACCAACCATTAAAGCCATGCCCGGTTGCTAAAGGTGTTTGAAATACTTTTCCTGTCAGTTTAGGATTTGAACCTGCACCTAGTCCGTTTAACTGTTCTAACCCTGCTTTAACAGTAACGCCGTAAACATTAGCACCTGCATTTAAGTGAAAATAATCCGCTTCATATTGATTGGGGTTTTGTTCGTAGTCTTTTTGAAAGGCATATTCAAGTCTGTATAGTGCTTTGATATCATCGCTGACTTTACGGTCCCCGACAAAACTCACACCATATGTTTGATTTGACTTGGTATGGTCTTCATTGTTATCAATTAAGTAGCTGTAGCCCGTTAGCTTTCCAAAATCTTTAAAGTCATACGCGATATTTACAAACGGTGTTTGCATGGATTGTACAAAGGAATGAATAGTTTGTGCCTGGTTAATGTAACCGACTTTAATTGTCGTATTGGCTAATGACTGGTTGGTTACCAACACAGAATCATAAGTCATTTCCATTTGGCGCCAGCCCACATTACCGATAAAGCGGTCATTATCTAGCTTGATGCGTTGACGACCAACTTTAATTTCAGTATCGGCAATGCCTTTATAGCTCACCCATAATTGATTTAACTCATGTTCTTGTGGGTCAACAATGGTTTCATAGCCAACTTTACCATTTCTTGAGCTGTTATAGGTATTGGCACCAAAATCCTGGTTGGTTTCGTATTCTGCGTAACCTTGTAGGCCAAAGGCCTCAGGTGTTAAGTAACCTAAGCGTAGACGGACGGTTGATGCGTCACCTTTGTCTTTTAAAGGGTTTTTACTATCATCTTGTTCATAACGATAGAGCAAATCAAATTTGACTTGCCCGTATTTAGCATCTTCTTGACCAAATTTTAAGGCATTCTCTATGCTCTCATTAAAATTAGCCGATGCTGTTTGATTGGCAGATATGGCTAGTATAGCCATGGAAATAGCAGATAAACCAAACTGCTTGCTTTTTGTTAAGGTCTTTTGTAAAGACATAACGCCCCCTCTTTGAAAATAAACAACTAATGATCAAAGTATAGAGATTTTTTGGTAAAGTGCAACAAAAGAGACGAAAAAACAACAAGTATAAAAGGTTAATCTAGCCCCAGTTTTTTTAATCGATAACGAAGTGATCTGAATGTTAGTCCCAAATGTTTGGCAGTCGCTGTTTTATTCCATTTGTTTTCTTCTAGCGCCCGGCTAAGTGCTTCTTTCTCAATGCCTTCTAAATAGTCTTCTAAAGATATTTCAGCGGGATCAAAGCTGTCTGCTTCGGGTAATGTATTAATCACAGGAAGGTTTAAGTCTTCAGGCTCAATGATATTGCCATCATACAGGGCAAGGGCACGTTCCAAAATGTTTTCTAGCTCGCGTACATTGCCAGGGAAATTATATTGTTTTAGTGCAGTGAGAGATAATTGAGAGAGTGTTGGTTGGGTTTGATTGTTGTCAGCGGCTAATTTAGACAATAAATGATTGGCTAATTCAGAAATATCAGAAGCACGGGCTCGTAAGGGAGGGCAGGTTAGTTCGATGACATTAATACGATAGTATAAGTCCTGTCTAAATTCACTCGCTTCAACCATATGTTTCAGGTTTTTATGGGTTGCGCTTAATAAACGCACATTAATGGCTATTTCTTGCTGTTCACCAATCGGTCGAATTTTTTTCTCTTGTATGGCACGAAGTAGCTTTACTTGTAGCGATAAAGGCAAGTCGGCCACTTCATCTAAAAATAAAGTGCCACCGTCTGCGGCTTGAAACAGCCCTTTTTTATCAGCAGTCGCTCCGGTAAAGCTGCCTTTTTTATGGCCAAAAAACTCACTTTCCATCAGTTCATGAGGAATTGCGCCACAGTTGACAGCAATAAATTCGGCTTCTTGTCTTGGGCTTTGTTTGTGGATGAGTTTGGCGACTAATTCTTTACCAGAGCCCGATTCGCCACTGATATAAACAGGTGCTTGGCTGCGTGCGACTTTTGCAATTTGGCTTCGAATATCCCTGATTAATTGAGAGTCACCCAATAAAATATGTCGGGTTCTTCTTTCTTGGTTTTGTTGCGGTTGTTGAGACAGTTTTAAAGCATTATTAACTAATTGCCTGAGTACCGTTAAATCAACGGGTTTTGATAAAAAATCAAAAGCGCCTTTTTTCATTGCCGTAATGGCGGTATCCATGTTGCCGTGTGCAGTGATTACGGCAACGGGGATAGGTGATTCGCTTTTTTGGATGTAATCAACTAGGTCAAGCCCATTACCATCAGGCAATTTCATGTCGGTGAGACAGAGGTCAACATTGTTTTGCTTTAATAACAGTTTTGCCGATGCGATATTTTCCGCGCAGATGGTTTGAATATTCATCCGGTTTAGGGTGATTTCTAATAATTCCCTGATATCAGGCTCATCATCAATAACAAGGGTTAACGGATTCTTCATATTTCAATTTTCGAATTATCGGCATTGGGTAAGCAAAGCGTGAAACAGTTTTCGCCATGAACTGGCGTATAGCTAAGTTTAGCTTGATTAAGTTCGGCTAATTCTCTGGAGATATATAAACCTAATCCTGTACCAGAAGCTGAGGTTGTAAAAAAAGGAGAGAAAAGGTGTTTAGCAGTATCGTCATCAATTTTAAGACCATGGTCTAGCAGTCTAATACAGGGGCGATTATTAGTCAGGTTAACTTCAATAATGATTTTATGTGTTTTTATGTTGCCATATTTTAGTGCATTAGAGCATAGATTATCTAAAATTTGTTTAAGATGCCCTGCATCCATATAGATGGATACATCGGATGCCTTTTTTTCAATAATAAAGTTGTCTGGCTCGCAGGTACTATTGTGTATAAAGTTTTCTAAATAGTTCTGTAGCCATGGGTATAACGGTATTTTTTCTCTTTTGGATGGCCGACGGCGAGAAAGTTGCAATACATCCTCAATGATTTTATTAACGCGTAAGCAATGAGATTGAATAATTTCTGTTAAGCGCTGATCTTGTGTAGGAAGCTCTGGCGATTCAGATAACAGTTGGCTGGCATGACTGATAGCACCTAAAGGATTGCGTATTTCATGAGCAATACTTGCAGTAAGCTGACCTAATGACGCTAGCTTGCTTTGCTGTAGTCTTTGATTATAGAGGGAAATATCCTCCAGAATAATCATGTGAAAGGTTTGTTGATGGGTTTCAAGTACGGAAAAACGGCAATGTATTTCGTTATGATTTGGTAAGCGGATGATGGCAAAATCTTGGCTGTTGTCATTAAGCCATATTAGAAATCCTTTACTTAATATGGGCGAAATTTCCAGTAGATGTTTAGGATGGACGGTTTTGTTGTCGCTATTAATAATAGATAAAGCCGCTTCGTTACACATTGTAATATGTTGCTGGGGATCACTAATGATAATGCCCGACTGTAAGTGCTGAATAATATATTGATTCAGTTCTTCAAGATTTGAAATCGTTTGCTGATGTTGGGATGCTAATATCTCAGATTGCTCAGTCCGTTTAGCAAGTACATAAGATAAATAAGCAATGGTAAAAAAAGAGGCTCCCAGCATGCCTGCATAAGTAAAAGCTGTGTAGCCAAAAGATTGGGTGCTAATAGCGTAGAGCTGTTCAGCCAAAATTGATAAGCTGGCTAAAGCGGCTAATAATATGGCGCAACGGCCACCTATCAATAAACCACCGGCAGCAATGGATACCGCAAGCAAAATACCAATACCACTATTAATTCCACCACTGGCATGCATTAATAGAGTGATAAAAATAATATCGGTAAAAATAACGATCTGAGCCAGTGAGGTATAACCGATTAATCGCCAAAAAATACAGACCCCAGAAATAACAGTAAACAGCCAGTAAGTTAGGCTGCTAAAGCCATACAATTGTGTATTGTGTATGCCTAATAACGAGGGGCCGAAATGGCTAAAAAATAAAATAACAAACAGAGATGAAATAATAAACCGGTAGATAAAAAAAACTTTTAATAAAGACCAAGCTTGATCTACGGGAATACCATAGCCTTTAGAGAAAGGGCAGGGATAAATTGTATTAGGTTGATTAGGTGCCATAAAGCATGGAGTTTTATTGAAAATCCGATAGAATGTGAGCAGAATAAAACTTAAATAATAGATCAATCATAGCACTGATACTAGTTTCAGGGCAGATGGAGTAATAAATGAATATTCATGAGTATCAGGCTAAACAATTGTTTCAGGCATTTGATATACCTGCACCACAGGGTAAAGTTGTGTCAACAGTTGATGATGCAGTCAATGCGACGCAAGCTATTTCAGGAAGCACTTGGGTAGTCAAGGCACAGGTTCATGCCGGTGGTCGCGGAAAAGTGGGCGGTGTAAAGCTGGCTAAAAATGTAGATGAGGTTAAACAGTTCGCTTCAGAAATGTTAGGAAATCGTTTGGTGACTAAACAAACGGGTGAACACGGCTTACCGATAGAATCTGTATTGATAGAAAAAACCTACCCGATTAAACGAGAATTTTATTTAAGTATTCTGGTAGATAGAGCCAGTGAACGAGTGATGTTTGTTTCCTCTATTGCCGGGGGTATGGATATAGAAACGGTTGCCGATGAAACCCCAGAAAAAATATTAACTCTCAAGATAGACCCGGCCGCAGGTCTACAGCCTTATCAATGCCGACAAGTTGCTTTTGATCTATCGTTACAAGGTGCACAAATTAGAGTCTTAGAAAAAATCATGCAAGGCATGTATCGTTTACTATTAGAAAAAGATGCCAGCCAGATAGAAATTAATCCATTAGTAGAGACAGATGACGGTGATTTATTAGCTGTCGATGCCAAAATCAATTTTGATGACAATGCAACGGCATTGCATAACGATATTATGGCCTTTAGAGATGAAGGGCAAGAAGATGAAAAAGAAAACAAAGCTAAATTGTATGATCTTAACTATATCACCTTGGATGGAACGATAGGTTGTATGGTTAATGGCGCGGGTTTAGCCATGGCCACTATGGATCTAGTTAAATTAAAAGGTGGATCGCCTGCAAATTTCTTGGATGTGGGCGGTGGCACAACCACAGAAAAAGTCTGCGAAGCATTTAAATTGATCTTATCTGACCATAATGTAAAAGCAGTTTTAGTGAATATTTTTGGTGGAATTGTGCAGTGTGACGTGATTGCTCAAGGTATTTTAACAGCGGTTGATGAAGTACATGTCAGCGTGCCTGTTGTTGTTCGGTTAGAAGGCACTAATGCAGAAAAAGGCAGAGAATTACTCAATAATTCTGATTTTGGGGTGATTGCAGCAGAAAATCTAGCTGATGCCACAGAACAAGTGGTGGCTTTAGCGGAGAAAGTAGCATGAGCATTTTAATCAACAAACAAACTAAGCTCCTTTGCCAAGGTTTTACTGGCAAGCAAGGTTCTTTCCATTCGGAACAAGCGATAGCTTATGGTACACAACTCGTCGGTGGTGTAACACCAGGGCGTGGTGGTCAGACCCATTTAGGTTTGCCGGTGTTTAATACTGTTGAAGATGCGGTAAAAAATACAGGTGCAACTGCGACTATGATTTATGTACCGCCTTTTTATGCCGCCGATGCTATTTTAGAAGCGGTGGATGCGGGCATAGACTTAATTATCTGCATTACCGAAGGTATTCCCGTGTTGCATATGTTAAGAGTTAAGGCGGCAATGGCTGGTACGAAAGCATTATTGGTTGGACCAAATTGCCCTGGCGTGATTACCCCAGGCGAATGCAAAATTGGCATTATGCCCGGCAATATTCATTTGCCTGGTTCAATTGGTGTGGTGTCACGATCAGGTACATTAACTTATGAAGCGGTACATCAAACAACACACGAAGGTTTAGGGCAAAGTACCTGTGTCGGTATTGGTGGTGATCCTATTCATGGCATGACATTTATCGATGTGGTCAGTCGTTTTCAAGCTGATGAGCAAACCAAAGGGATTATTATGGTGGGTGAAATTGGCGGTGGTGAAGAAGAAGAGGCCGCTGAATACATTAAAGAGCATGTCACTAAACCTGTTGTGTCTTATATTGCCGGAAGAACAGCCCCCCCAGGAAAAAGAATGGGGCATGCTGGTGCGATTGTAACCGGCGGTAAAGGTACGGCAGAAGGTAAAGTAGCCGCACTAAAAGCAGCAGGCATTGAAGTAGTCAGTAGCCCAACGCAACTGGGCGCAGCGATAAAAGCCAGTTTGTCATAGCTAGTGTAAGCTGGGGTGGGGGACGAAATCCAGCATCATAAAGATACTAGGAGGCTGTCCGGGAATAGAGAACCTGCTGCGGAAAAATCCCTTTTGGCCATTTTTTCCGTTCATTTTCGTTTAATAGCACAACTATTCGCCTCTAATGAACGAAAAAACTGACTCAAAAGGGCTTTCCCTCGCGACGGTTTCTATTCCCGGATAGCCTCCTGGGTTTCCATGCTGGGTTTTGTCCCTCAACTCAGCCTATGTAAATGCATTCTCACGCAAAGCGTGAAAACGGAAAAACAGAATGTTAAAAATAGCCTTAGCGCAAATCAACTTACTCGTCGGCGGAATCAACGCCAATCAACAAAAAATCATACAAACAGCTATAGATGCCCGCGACAGATTAGGTGCAGATGTGATTGTTTTTCCCGAATTGACGATTACCGGCTACCCTCCAGAAGACTTATTACTTCGTGCTGATTTTATTAAACTGGCAAATAAAGCTATACACGAGATAGCTCAGGCCGTCCAAGGTATCGATATTGTTTTAGGCTTTCCAGAACAAACGAACGGACATTTATACAACAGTGCGGCAGTGCTAAGAGATGGACAAATACTGACGCGATATAAAAAGAATGAATTACCTAATTATGGCGTATTTGATGAGCAGAGGTATTTTACAGCGGCAGATGAAAGCTGTTTGTTTAAGGTAAAAGGGCGATCAATTGCCATTACTATTTGTGAAGATATTTGGCAAAAAGGTCAAATAGAAAAAAATAAACAAGCGGGCGCGGATTTAATCGTTACTTTAAATGCCTCACCATTTCATGCAGGTAAAATTCATCAGCGAGAAGAGATTGTTTGTCAACAAGCTAAAGCCGAGGAAATTCCTCTGGTTTATGTTAATGCCGTGGGCGGACAAGATGAATTGATTTTTGATGGAGCCTCTTTTGTGGTTAATGCTCAGGGCAAAGTGATATTCAGGGCAGAAGAATTTGAAGAGCAGCTATCAGTGGTTGAATTTGAAGGTAATAGCCCCGTCAAAAATATCTGTTCATCTTTATATAGTGAAATCTCAAGCGAATATAAAGCCTTGGTTTTAGGCGTTAAAGATTATGCCTGTAAAAATGGTTTTAAAGGTGCATTATTAGGTCTTTCAGGTGGTATAGACTCGGCGCTAGTCTTAGCCATAGCGGTAGATGCATTAGGTGCTGACCAAGTCGAAGTGATATTAATGCCCTCTAAATACACGCAAGATATGAGTAATGAAGATGCCATTCTGGAAGCCGAGGTATTAGGTGTTAAATATCATACAATTGCTATAGAACCAGCGGTCACCGCATTTACCGGCATGTTAAGTGAGGTGTTTGCCGGTACAAAAAAAGATACTACCGAAGAAAATATTCAAGCCCGTTGCCGAGGAATATTACTAATGGCAATGTCTAATAAACAAGGTAAATTATTACTCACCACGGGCAATAAAAGTGAAATGAGTGTCGGTTACGCTACTTTATATGGTGATATGGCTGGCGGCTTTGCACCGATAAAAGACGTACCTAAATTATTAGCCTATCAATTAGCGGAATACAGAAATACACTCTCCCCAGTTATTCCGCAACGAGTAATAACACGTCCACCTTCAGCAGAGTTAGCACCCGATCAAATAGACGAAGACTCGTTGCCCCCATATTCAATATTAGATCCCATTCTGGAAATGTATATAGAGCAAGATTTGTCAGCGGAAGAGATACAAGCGGCTGGGTATAAGTTGGAGGATATCAATAGAGCTATTTCATTGGTCGATAGAAATGAGTATAAACGCAGACAAGCACCACCTGGAATTAGAATTACCCCTAGAGCTTTTGGGCGTGATAGGCGTTATCCGATTACTTCAGGATATAGAGGAAGTCTGAGTAAATAAACTCAATATCATATTCCGCACGATCTCCTTTTCGGTGTTACATTGGCTGATTTTTGCTGATAGTTACGTTGTTGAAATGGTTGTGTAGTTTGCTATGCTCGCAACCAGCATCATGGTGTTTCGCGCCAATTTCAGCGTCATGCTCTCTATAAAATCAAAAACATGACCGCGCGGACTATAGATATTCTTAGATGCTGTCATTCTGTTTTTCTCAGACTATTTAAGGAACCTCTCATTAAGTCTGGGCGAAGTAAATTATGTTCAGAATATTTAGATTCAAGGCAAAAATCGCACGTAATAGCAGGCTATTGCGAAGATTTTTAACGCAGAAGCTGGATATTCTGAGCATAAGGTACGAGTTCATGACTTGATCAGAGGTTCCTTTAATAGCGGATGTAATAAAAGGTTAAACTAGGCCAGAACCTTACGTCTTGATCTGGAATAAAAAACAACTCTGGATACCCATTTTAATGTAGGTGTATACTTGGATTAATAGTATTTTTAACGAGAATTGTTTCTATTTCATTTGTACTGTTAACAGTAGTAATTCATATTAACTCTAAAAAATGTTCGTTCAGTATGGATAATATAGTGTCTGCCCTTTCACAAAAAAACAGAACGTCATTGCGTAAATTATTAATTATTTGCTGTATTAGTGTGGCTTATGCACTGTTTGGGTTTATTGGTGACTTATTCACTGATCAAGCGAGTGAAGCAACTGCTATATGGCCGTCATCTGGCATAGCGTTGGCTTCATGTCTAATCTGGGGACGTAGCGCTTGTTTTGGTGTGTTTATAGGTGCTTTCATTATTAATGCCTGGCTTGGATTTGATCTATCTTCATATCAATCTATTTTTCGATCAACCTTACTCGTATCAATAATTAGCTTTGGCGCAGCTCTACAAGCACTAGCTGGGCATTTCCTCGTTATAAAATTTAGTGGCCAAGATAGTTTATTTCAATCATCTGCTGAAATTCTCCAGCTTTTATGTTTTGGGGGAATTGTCAGTTGTCTGATCAGTTCTACAATTGGTGTAAGTAGCCTTGTCTTTATCGGAGACATCCCTTTTGAACAATATTTAACTAGCTGGCTTGTATGGTGGTTAGGGGACAGTATTGGCGTTATTATTTTTGCACCCCTTACCCTTATTTTTTTCGCTAAGCCGCGAGAGCATTGGCAGCCAAAATTGTATTCTGTTGCGATACCGTTATTTGTGGCATTGATACTGGTTGTTGTGATTTTTACATATGCGCGGGAGCAAGAGAAAAAACAGCAAACTGTACAGTTTGAACAAGCTGTTTTTAGTATGCATAACGATATTAAAACTAAGTTCAAGCAGTATTACGATACGCTTTATGTTTTAAAAAGTTTTCTGGAGCACGCTGATGTTGTGACTCGTACAGAATTTTCGACATTTACCAATAGAATTCTATTGCAACAGAAGGAAATCCGAGCATTGCTATGGATTCGCTATTTTTCTGATTCAGAAAGACAGCAATTTGAGCAAAATATCAAAAATGAAAGTTTTGATGATTTCAAAATATTTGATAAAGATAATCGGCTAAATTCTTCTTTATCCGAGGATAAATATGCAGTTGTTACGTATATTGAACCCTTTGAAAGCAATAAGGATATGTTTGGTTTAAATATTTTATCGGATAAGAAGATAGCGGATACTTTATTGGAAGCCGCCTCAACAAAAAAAGAGGCTGTTACACCGAGGGTTGAGCTGATACAAGTTCAGCAAAATCGATTGGGATTTGTTCTTTATTTCCCCGTTTATAAGCATAGCGACTTAGTTAGGAATACAGATAATCATGAAGCCTCTCTTTTAGGGTTTGTTGCAAGTATTTTTTATTTTGAAGATATGATTCATGCGATTCTACCTAATCTTGATAGTAAAAAAATTGCTTTTGAAATTTACGATCAATCGAACATAAATGAACCACAGTTGCTTTTTAGTAATCAACAAGAATTGAATATTACGAGTCCCAATAGTAATTTGGGGCAATTAACATATCAGCAAGAGTTAGAAATATTTGACCGACAATGGCGTGTATCTTTTACTGCACTTTCAGTAAATGAGTATAGAAGTTGGGCTACGTGGATGGTGTTGTCGGGTGGACTTTTCTTTACTGCGATGTTTACGGGTTTTTTATTGATTTTATCGGGTCGAACCAGTTACATAAAGCAAGTTGTTAATGATAAAACCAAGGATCTAGAACAAATAAATTATTTAATGAATAGAGCGAATCAAGCTCTGGTTTCCACCAATAAGAAGTTGCTGGATAGTGAATTCCAATTTAGAAAATTGGTTCAAACCCAATCGGCTATTATTTGGCGTTATGACTTAATCTCTGAATGTATGACATTTGTGAGTAACGAAGCGGAAAAATTACTTGGCTATCCGAATGAATATTGGTTTGAGAAGGGGTTTTGGCTTAATCATATCTATGAAGATGACCGGGAACAGGCACTTTTTCATGCTTTAAAGGCTGTAAAGAATCAACAAAAATATTATTTTGAGTATCGAATGATAGCGAAATCAGGTCAGCTAGTATGGGTTAAAGATATCGTTAATGTTGTTATTGAAAATGGTAGAGCCACAGAGTTGGTTGGTGTGATGATAGATATCAGTTCAGAAAAGAAAGCCGAACAACAAACACGTTTAGCCGCGACCACTTTTGAAACGCTTGAAGGTATTACTATTACCGATGCCAATGCAGTGGTGTTGAAGGTTAATAAGGCTTTTAGCAACATTACCGGTTATAGCGAGGAAGAAAGTGTAGGGAAACATATGAGTTTCTTAAAATCAGGTCATCAGGACACGGCATTTTATACTGATATGTGGCAACAATTGATTGACACCGGTAAATTTGAAGGAGAAATATGGAATCGTAGAAAAAATGGTGAAATATTCCCTGAATGGATAACCATTACAGCGGTGAAAGATAATAATGATGTTGTAACTAATTATGTAGGCGTTTTTTCAGATATTACGGCTAAAAAAGCCTCTGAAGATGAGATTCGAAATTTAGCTTTTTATGACTCCTTAACAAATTTACCAAATCGCCGACTACTACTGGATCGTCTGCAGCATGAAATCATTGATGCTAAGCGACATCATCATTTTGGGGCGATTGTTTTTTTAGATTTAGATTGTTTTAAGATATTAAATGACTCACTCGGTCATCATATAGGTGATGAGTTGCTTATTCAGGTAGCTAAACGTTTAAAATCGGTTTTAAGGGATGAAGATACGGCTTGTCGTTTAGGCGGTGATGAATTTGTTATTTTATTGCCTGCTCAGGGTAAAAGTGCAGAAGAGGCGGCAGATAAGTCTATCAATGTTGCTGAAAAAGTTAGAGTATTAATTAATAAGCCGTATATATTACAAGATAATGAGCAAACGTTTAGTACCAGTATTGGTGTGACTATTTTTCCCACTGATAGCGAGAAAGCTTCTTATATCTTACAGCAGGCAGATACGGCAATGTATCTTTCAAAAGACAGTGGCAAAAATCGTATTAGTTTTTACCACGCCAGTATGCAAGAAGCGGCTGATAAACGGTTATTACTGGAAAATGAATTAAGGCTTGCTATTAAAAAGCAGCAATTTGTTTTGTTTTATCAACCGCAAGTGGATGCATCCGGCCATGTGATGAGTGCAGAGGCGTTAATTCGTTGGCTGCATCCAGAAAAAGGTTACATTTCTCCGGCTGATTTTATACCTGTTGCAGAAGAAACGAGTTTGATTTTGCCTATAGGTGACTGGGTTCTTAATGAAGTCTGTCGACAAATAAAAGAATGGCAGTCATCTGAGTTTACATTAGGACATGTCGCTATTAATGTTAGTGCGCGGCAATTTAAACAGCACAATTTTGTCGATCTAGTCTGTCGCGCAATCACTGAAAACAATATTTCAGCAGATAAATTAATTCTTGAATTAACGGAAAGTATTGTTGCTGATGATATTAACGATACCATTCAAAAAATGAATGCGTTAAAAGAACGGGGAATTAAAATATCGATTGATGACTTTGGAACGGGTTATTCATCATTATCTTATTTGAAGCAATTACCGATAGATCAATTGAAAATAGACCAAAGTTTTGTCAGAGACATTGGGGTTGATGTAGAGAATGAGGTTATTGTGGAAACTATCATTAATATGGCCAATAGTTTGAAGCTTAATGTCATTGCAGAAGGGGTAGAAACGGAAGAGCAAGCTCTGTTTCTAAAGGAAAAAGGTTGCAATACTTTTCAGGGTTATTATTTTGGCCGCCCCATGCCTGATGATGAGTTCATACTCAAAATAGACATGGGAAAATTAAAACACAACTAGAACTTCAATGTAGTCGGTAAAATTCATTAGGCAGAGCAATATGCATCTGGTTTTCTGTGTGGTTAGTGATGCTGGAACGATGGGAATGATAAATCTAATCTGCTTGACTATAAACTGTCCCGAACAAGCGAATCACCGTAAATATCATGTTCTGGGTGAGTTTTACAGAGGACGCATCCGATGCTATTTCAGAGGCGTACTGGTTAATAGAGTCATTCATAAATTTAACTAACCCCGGTTGGCTTACCTTATTGTCTGTTTGTTTAGTAAAGTCTTGTTGAAGTTGCTTAATTTTTTTTGTATTTATTTTGTTGTCGGGCATTAACGCCTGTAATTCTGTATTGACTAAGCTGGATTGTTTTTGCAGCCATGCATTATCTTGAACGGGCATATCGCCAAAAGCATGTTGATAAATACAAATCACATCGAAGCATAAGTCCAGAAAAAGATGAGCGAATGCTTGGTCTTTTTCGGTAAACATGGACGGGAAAATGGTGAATAGGCTATGAGCTAATGCGGGTTGATCCTTTTGAAACGTTTCAATGATTGATCTGCCTGTGTTTTCGTCAATACTTCTTGCATATTCGATGGCTAGATAAAGCTCACGGTCTGTTAGTTGCTGCATGGTTTGGTAAGGTTTAAAGCAAAAAACACTATCATACTATATAGTGTTTAGTTTTTATCCAACAGCGCTGGTGTTTTACGATTTTCTATAAATTGTAAAACCAGACTATAAATCACAGGAAACAC
>DAOWHF010000081.1:0-10495 GCA_030641565.1 Methylomarinum sp. | reverse complement strand
CAAACTTTGATAAGTTATTTACCTTAAGTTAAGGTTCTCACAGAGCGATACTGCTTTAAGCTGAGGTGATTGCTTTGGGTGTGCTAACGATAGGAGGTGCATCAATAGCGGAGGATTTGCCAAGTTGTTATCCTGAAGCCCGCCTGCTTTTTGGTTTTTCAATTAGAGACCATCCTTGGCCATTATGCATTTCCCAATTACTTACCAGCAGTGCTAGCATTCGTTCTGCAGCTTTCTCTACTAAACGCAATAAATAAATAGCGCAGAGGAAGAGAAGCTGGCATATGTTTTTACCAAGTGTCACGCAATGTGACTGTTCTATTAAAGACTAGATTCCCAGGACTACTGTCTTCGCTATCAACACAGAAATAACCTGTGCGTTCAAATTGGAACCGGTCACTTGGCTTAGCCTCTGCTAGACTGGCTTCAACTCTAACGTCTGAAAGAATTTCAAGTGAATCTGGATTTAGCGCATCAAGGTAGTTTTCTTCTGATTCTGGATTTGCTATACGAAATAAACGATCGTATATGCGTATTTCTGCAGGCAGTGAATGTTGTTCAGAAACCCAATGAATTACTCCTTTTACTTTTCGTCCCTCAGGTTTTTTTCCTAATGTTTCTGGGTCATAACTACAGCGTAACTCAGTGATGTTGCCATTTTCATCTTTGATGATTTCATTGCATTTTATTACGTAAGAGCTGCGTAGACGTACTTCACCACCCTCAATAAGACGTTTGTATTTTGCTGGAGGTATTTCAGCAAAGTCATCTTGCTCTATAAGAATTACTTTGGAGAACGGGATGTTTCTATGCCCCAGTTCTGGTTTTTGAGGGTGGTTACTTACCTCAAGTGTTTCAACTTGATCTTCAGGGTAATTCTCTATGACAACGCGTAATGGTTTTAGTACTGCCATGGCGCGGGGTGCATTTTCGTTTAAGTCTTCACGAATACAGTTTTCTAATACTGCCATTTCGATCCAGGAATCTTTTTTGGTAATACCAATGCGCTCACAAAAATCACGAATCGATGCTGGTGTGTAGCCAGCTCGGCGCATTCCTGCGATAGTCGGCATGCGTGGATCATCCCAGCCTTTAACATGGTTTTCATTAACTAGCTGAGCAAGTTTACGTTTACTTACAATGGTATATTCAAGCTGTAATCTGGCAAATTCTATTTGTTGAGGATGGCAAGGGGTTTCTAGCTTTTCTAAAACCCAATCATAAAGAGGGCGATGAGCTTCAAACTCTAATGTGCAAAGTGAGTGTGTGATTCCTTCTATTGCATCTGAAAGACAATGGGTAAAATCATACATAGGGTACAAACACCAATCATGAGCCGTGCGTTGGTGGTGCATACGTCTAATGCGGTAAAGAGCGGGGTCACGCATGTTCATGTTTGGCGAAGCCATATCAATTTTTGCGCGTAAAATATATTGCCCATCTGCATAATCGCCATTGCGCATACCTTCAAATAAGGCAAGGTTATCTTCGATAGAGCGACTTCTGTCAGGACTTTCTTTACCTGGCTGGGTAAGGGAGCCACGGTATTCGCGTATTTGTTCGGCATTTAAACTGTCAACATAAGCATGGCCACCTTTTATAAGTTGAACTGCGTAGTTGTAAAGTTGCTCAAAGTAATCGGAAGCATGGTGCATGTCTGCCCATTTAAACCCAAGCCATTCAACATCACGTTCAATAGCCTCCATGAACTCTACACTTTCTTTTTCAGGATTGGTATCATCAAAACGTAGATTACAGTTGCCGTTGTACTCAGTTGCCATACCAAAATTTAGACAAATAGACTTAGCATGTCCAATATGTAGATAGCCATTAGGCTCTGGTGGAAAACGTGTGATGACTTTTCCGTCATTTTTATTATTACTTAAGTCTTGAGTAATAATGTGGCGAATAAAATTGGATGAAGGTTGGTTTTCTGTTGAGCTCATTGATTTAGTTGAGTAGTACAAATAAAAAACAGGATTAAACACTGTTTATAAATACTGAAATTGTAATTGCAACAATCTGTAGTATAAGAATTGAAAGCAGTATTCTAACTGTAATTAAGGGGTGTAGGCAATGTTAAAACAGTGTTTGTAAAGGGGGCTGATTAGAACCAGTGCGAGTGATTTCTACAGCGTTACCTATAGATAATCGACCAGTATTGTCATGTAAGGCATTTTGTCCAAAATAAACCTGATTATTCCATTTGCGTAAACGGTTGAGCGTTGTTAATGGTTCTTTGTTGGTTTGAGCTGTTTTAGTGTCTATTGTGGGTACTGAGCATCTGGAACATGGTTTGGGTAGTCTGAAGCTGATGTTGTTAATGCTGATCTCACGCCAGCTATCTTCCGCGTAACTTTTACACTGGGAAATGACTAAATTGGGGCGAAATCTTTCGATGGGCAATTGTAGGTTCATCGCTTGGTTTAGTGAGTCAAGTGATGCGTCGGAGATAATTAAAAAGGGGAAGCCATCAGCAAAACTGACCTGATCAGTTGTTGAGGCGTAATGAGGGTCAACGGGCCGAATGACATCATCCGCTTGGTAGACCAGTTTACAATCAATGTCTAAGAAATCACTTAACCATTGATCAACTTCTGGGCTAGTGGTATTTGCGGCACATTGATCATGCCAAATCGTTGTATCAATGGTAGTTCCATCATCTGGGTATAAAGGTAATGTGATGCTACCTGATGATTCGGTACTGAGAATAAGCTGGTCTTCAGTTAATTGCGTTTTAATTAAGACCATTTTAGGTAAGCGGCGCTGACTTAGAAATTGGTTGTTACTATCAATGAGCATCCATTTTCTATCGTGTAACAGGCCCTTTTTATTAACAACCCAGTTTGAAACCTTTATTCCAGCAAGTGACTTAACAGGGTAAACATAGATTTCATTTAAAACAGGTTGGGGCATGTGCTATAGCTTAGTTGATTAAATTGCTTACAAAATCAGCGCTTAATTCATTGCTTTGTGCTTTTTGAGCTAAGCCAGGAGAATTGATAGTATCCTGTTTAAATTGAGCGGCAGACTGCTCTGCTTGTTCTTCGTTGGTTATTTGAGAGGCGCTGCTTTTATTGGTTGATGATGATAGTTTAACCGCCTCATTCGATAAATTAACTGTTTTGTCTGAGTTTTGGAGTGTTTCTTGCTCTTTTGTGTTTATTTCATCATTTGCAATTTTTTGATTTTGCGCGCTATTTGCTGGAATAGATTGTTGAGAATTAAGTTGTTGACTGTTGATTTCCATGGCTAATCCTTATAAAAGGCTGTTTTATCAAACTTACAGTTTGATTGCTGATGTATTACAAAGTTCATTTAAATGTTAAGTCATTTTGTGAAATGAGTAGATAATCACCCAGATCATTATTAGTATGATCGAACTTTAAGCCATAGCAATTGTTTTTGTGGTGAATGATTTGGCTGCTGATGATAAATTTTCTCTGATCTTTAAATACTAATTCAAGTGTTACTTTTTTTTTCTCTGATAATTTATCTTTACTGTTTATTAAAGCACCTTTACTGCTAATATCAAGTAATTTAACCAGTAGTTTTTTTGATGGTTTAAATAAATATGATTGAATGAGTACGGCTGTAATATCATCTCTTACGTAACGGACAGCAATGCGATGGTTATCTGGTTGTGCATTATCTATAGACATGCTGAATATTTCATCATCATAATCGGTATTATTTTTAGAATCATTCATAAGGCTGAAAAACAATCGGCTATAGTATGTACTTAGTATTGATCTTTAAATTATATTGTTCAACCTTTTTTATTGCGAATGTTACAGGCCGAATGATGTTTGATAATTAATATAGGCATTGTAAGCTGCCAGCACCGCCAAAACGATAAAAATAGCGCCACTTATTTTATGGAAAAGGGATATAGGGAATTTTTTTAATACCTTTTTGCCTATGATTATGCCTAGTAATGATGAGATGACTAAAGCAAGCGTTGCTCCAACCCATACTGCAATGGGAGAATAAGTACTACTTAAGGCGACGACGGCTAACTGTGTTTTATCACCAAATTCTGCAACGGTAATTAATAGAAAGGTTGTAAAAAAAATATGATGGCTATTTTTTTTAATGATATTTTCTTGATCTTCCAAATTATCATCATGATTAAATATAGAATGTAGACCGTAGGTGGCAAATAATACAGCCACTGATGCTGAAATAATGTAGCTTGGTAACCAACTTGAAATGGTAGCGCCAAAAATAACGGCAAGGCTATTTAATAATGCAAATGCTGCTGTTGCACCTAAAAGCACTGGTGTTGCTCTGTGTCGGGCAGCTAGTGACATACAAACTAATTGGCTTTTATCACCAATCTCAGCGGCGATAATAAGCATAAAACTGGTGCTGGCTGGTATTGATAATTCTATTAGTAATGGTATGTTAAGCAGGCTTTGTAAGTGTTGTAGCGTGTAATTCATGTGTGTTGATGGGTACGATTCTAAGGAGTTAAGAAAGTATATTGTCTAGTGTCATCATAATGATAAAACCAGCCATTAGAGAAAATGTTGCGTAACGAGAGCGACCTTTAGAGTGTGTTTCTGGAATGATTTCTTCACTGATAACAAATAACATTGCACCTGCCGCAAAGCCCATTGCAATTGGTAGCACTGAAGAAAATATTGACACCATGGTGACGCCTAGTAAGCCCCCAACCGGTTCAACTAAGCCTGTGAGTGTTGCAATGCCAACGGCTTTCCATTTGTTATAACCTAAGCCAACAAGTGGTAAAGCAACTGCCAGTCCTTCAGGAATATTTTGTAAGGCAATGGCAATCGCCAAAACAATACCATTTTTCATATCACCTGAGCCAAAGCTGACACCCACAGTCATGCCTTCTGGGAAATTATGTATAGTGATGGCAATAATAAACAACCATATTTTTTGTAGTGAATCTGTATTGGCGTTGGGAGGGGCAGCATCAAAGTGTAAGTGAGGCAAGTGTTTGTCTGCAAAATGTAAAAAACATGCACCAATAAGCATGCCTGCAGAAACGACCCATAGTCCTTTACCTGGCCACATCTGATTTCCATAATCAATTCCAGGGACTAATAATGAAAAAGCAGTTGCCGCAAGCATCACCCCTGCCGCTGCACCTAGTAAACTGTTAAATAACTTATCAGATATTTCTTTAAAAAATAGTGCAGGTAATGCGCCTAATCCTGTTGCTAATCCTGCGAGAATGCTGGCAAAAAAGCCGATGACCACTATTTTTCCGAACAGTAAATACAAAAGCCCAAAGAGTAATAGTTGGGAAAATAAAAAAATCCCAGCAATAGTCGCCCACCGTTGTATGGGAGGCATGGACATGATTTTTTGATAATTTTGATTGGATTGAATATGCGAATATTGGGTGTTTATGTATGCCTTAATATTTGCCATTGAATTACCTGTCTTGTTTATAAAAAATACTATTTATCATTATATACTTCGAGACGTTAGAGTTGCTGGTTTTATTGTGCTCGGGAAAAAATCCTTTTTTGTCCGTACCAGTGTTCTCAGTGGGTCAAATTAACTATCATAAGCATTAATGTTTTATTAACACGAGTGTGAAATGAAAAAAGTTGTACAAAGTGTTTTTCCTTTGTTGTATTTAATAGCGGGAAGCGCGCTAGCTATTGAAAATAAATCGGTTATTTTAGAAGATGTTGAAGTGTTTGGGGTAACACCTTTATCAGATAGTGGCTTATCTTTAGATAAGATTCCTGCGAATGTACAAACTGTTTCATCTGAACAATTGCAAGATGCGCAAAGTACCTCTTTAGCCGAATATATGAACCGTTACATGGGAAGTGTGCATATAAATGAAGCTCAAAATAACCCTTTGCAACCCGATGTCTATTATCGAGGTTTTGTTGCCTCGCCATTATTAGGCCTGCCTCAGGGATTGTCTGTTTATCTTAATGGTGTCCGATTTAATGAACCGTTTGGTGATTCGGTTAACTGGGATTTAATTCCTCAAGGTGCTATTGATAGCATGAGTTTGATGCCTGGTTCTAATCCTTTGTTTGGTCTCAATACATTAGGCGGTGCAATTTCTCTAAAAACCAAAACGGGTTTTTCTGCACCGGGTCATCAACTGGAAGTATCGGGTGGTTCTTGGGAAAGGCATTCAGAAGAATTGACCAGTGGATGGAACAATGGAACCTGGGGTTATTTTATAGATCTGCATCATTTTGAAGAAGAGGGTTGGCGTGATTTTTCACCGACAGAGGCAAATCAGGTATTTGGTACTTTAAGCTGGCGTGGGGAGCGATCCAGCCTGGATTTAACTTTAGGTGCCAATGATAATAATATGAAAGGAAATGGCGCTGTACCTATTCAGCTACATGAACAACAACGCAAGGCTATATTTACCCACCCTGATCAAACTGTGACTCGTATGTTCTTCTCTGAATTAGAAGGGGAGTTTGATGTAACGGATACATTACAACTAAGTGCTAACGCCTATTTTCGTCAGAATCGAATTAAGTCATTTAATGGTGATGATAGTGATTTTGATGATTGTCTTTTTGGGGGGAATGCAGGGTTTTTATGTGAAGAACCAGAAAGTGATCCAGCAGAAGAGGTTGTCGAAGATGTTAATGGAAATGATGTTCTGGCTTCTGACGCTGTAGTAGGGGCAACCAATAACACCAGCCAAACTCACATGCGCAGTGCAGGCGGTACTATTCAATCAATGTTTACTGAAGATCTGTTTGGACATAAAAATAATTTTATCTTTGGAGCAGCTTACGATTATGCTGATGTACATTTTGAATCAGATACCGAATTGGCGCAGTTAACAGATAGCAGAGGAACTATTGGCAGTGGTATTTTGGTTGAAGAAGCGCGTGTACGGTTGAATACAATAACAGAAACTTATGGCTTTTATTTTAGTGATAGTCTTTCTGTAACAGATGATCTAACTGTTACTTTTGCAGGTCGTTATAACCACACCAGTATTACTTTACAAAACCAGTATATAAATGGTGAAGATAAGCTGAGTGGACATCATAATTTTGATCGCTTTAATCCATCGGCAGGATTTACATATCAGATGCTGGATAACGTCGGTATGTACGGAAGCTATAGTGAGTCAGCTAGAGTGCCGACACCAATGGAACTCAGTTGTGCTGATGAAAATGACCCTTGTAAATTGCCCAATGCTTTTGTTGCAGACCCTCCATTAGCACAGGTTGTTGCCAAAACCTGGGAAGGCGGGTTTAGAGGTAATTTAAACGAGTTTATGAGTAAAGGTGATTTTAACTGGAATGCAGGCTTTTTTCACACTACTAATCATAATGATATTATTTTTAATCGTGGTGGTGGCAGTATTAGTGAAGGTTTTTTTAGTAATGTCGGGCAAACCGTACGTTACGGTGTTGAGACTGGCCTGAGTGTCAATATGCCACAATTATTCAGTGAGATTGATGATTGGCATTTTTCAAGCAATTACACCTACTTGAATGCGCGTTTTCAGGATGGTTTTACTATTCAAAATCCTTTGGATAATACGCAAGCAGCTGTTGTAGAGCAAGGTGATCGTATTCCTGGGTTGCCCGAGCACATCTATAAAGCAACGCTAGGTGTAGATCTATGGCAACGTTGGTCTTTAGCTGTTGATGCACAATACAGTGGAGAACAGTTTTTTAGAGGCGATGAAGCAAACATTACGGCGCCTTTAGGTGGATATTGGGTATTTAATGCCAGTACCGAAGTAAAAATTAATGAGCATGTTGCTCTCTTCGGCAGGGTCAATAATGTTTTTGATCGAGATTATAAAACTTTTGGTGTTTATGGCGAAGCGGATGAGGTGCTGGGCGCTGATTTTGATAATGGACGTTTTGTTTCCCCTGGAGCACCAAGAGCTGGCTGGATAGGTATTCGTCTATCAATGTAAGTTAAAGGATTGTCCTAGATGTAAGTAAAAAGCGGATTGAAATCCGCTTTTTTATCTAGAGTTTATGTATTTTGCAAGGTGATGTCTGGAAACTGCATGTGCTTTTCTAGCAGACATAAAAAAGCCCGCATAAAGCGGGCTCGCGTTCGTTTTACTATTGTTGTTATTGTTTTGTATAACGCTTACGCCTTTTTGGCAAGTAAACCAAGCAGTTACTAATCAATTCTTTTTATTATTATATTAGCCTTATAGGCCGCTTTCCCCCTCATTAAACAACATAAAATGTTGAGCGCTTCCTTTAGCTGGAGTGCAGTTTATATCAAAAAAAACTTAGGTGTCCATCAAAAAAAACGATTTTAAGAAAAAAAAAGGCTGCTTTAAAAAACCCACAGTAAATACAGGTGTTTACAAATTATTAGATTATTCTAATATTGTTTTAAGTAGGCAATTGCTGACTATTTATTTAATTGACGTTGTTTTTCTTCATTAATAAAAAAATTTAAGCGTTCATTAAGTATGGCTTGAAGATAAAAGTTTATATCTTTGGCTTTTTTAGCTAGATTGATTTGTAATATGGCAAATTTAGTTTGTCCAATAGCATAATAATATTCGGCTATGTAGCGGTGTGATTCAGCGGGTTGATTGAGTTCGGCATAGGTCTCAGCCAGTAACTCAAAATATAAAGGTTGCTGTTTCATTTGATAGGGGAGTGATTGCAAAATTGATTTTGCTTTTTTGGGTTGTTTTGCCTTTAGTAGAGTGGATATATACTCAGTTTTAAGCGCATTATTACTAGGGAAATGGTTAAGACCTTGTTTAAACAGTTTAAGTGCTTTTTCATACTGTTGAGCTTCTAATGCTGTTTTTGCTAAGGCATAAACATAATGCGGTTGCTCAGGATATTGTGTCGCTAATTGTTGAAAAATGCTTTCAGCAGCAAGATAGTTCAGGGATTCAAGTTGAATAAGAGCGATGCCGTAACGGGCTATGGCTTGTTGTTCTTTGGTACCTAGGTGCTCCCGGCTTTTAAAATAATCTAATGCTATCTTTTTATTTTTAGCTGTAATCACTCTAAGTTTTGCTTTTGTAAATAAATAGCCTTGTGAGTCTGGATATTGTTTGTAAGGGTATTTATTTGAACGACCGCGGGTGTCAGAAATACGCGAGGCAGAAACTGGGTGGGTACGTAAAAATTCAGGAATACCTTGGCCATAATATCGGCTGGATTGTTGTAGTCGTTCAAAGAAAACTGGCATACTTCTTGGGTTGTAATTAGAGTCCGCTAAGGTTTTCATGCCAACACGATCAGCCTCTTTTTCATTATCACGGGTAAAATCAATTTGAAATTGGATACTGCCTGCTTGTATAGCAATTAAAGCAGCTTGTCCTAGGGCCGGTGATTGAGTACCTAATAGAATGGCGGCTAAAGTTGCAGCGGCAGTGGGTATGGATAACTTGCTGGCCGCCTCAAAGGCTCTGTATAAATGGCGTTGGGTAACATGTGCCACCTCGTGCGCCATGACTGATGCCAGCTCACTTTCTGATTCCGTTAATAGTATTAACCCCGAATTTACCCCGATATATCCCCCAGGGCCTGCAAAGGCATTGATTTGATTATCTAAGACCACAAAAAAATGAAAAGGATTAGAAGGTAAGTCACTATTGGCAGCCAATTGCTTGCCTATGGATTGAATGTATTGCTGTATTTCGGTATCCTGATTAATCTTGATTTTTGCGTGTAAGCTTCTAAAAAAAGCATCGCCTAATTCTTGCTCTTGGGCTGGTGATATTAAGGTACCTGATGAATCACCCATATCAGGCAATTGAATTTTATTTATCTCAACAGCTTGTTGTTGAACTGAGAAAATAGATAATGAAAGAAAAAGAATAATATTTCTGGATTTAAAATGCATGCTACCAAGACAAGGAAAGGTTTTTTTGGTTCATCATACATTTAAAAAGTCGAAAGTCGAAAGTCGAATAGCTGGCTGTGTATGTATGACTCACACTGTCTGGGTCAGCATAGCTTTTATTTAGTACAATTCAGAATCAAAATCAAGTGGACTTGTTGTTTGCTTATTTGTTAATAAAAGTTGTGACCATTATTTATATATTTTGGTGAGATTTGACCGCTTCTGCTATTGGTAATTCAAACCAGAATGTAGAACCTTTATTTTCAGTACTCTCAAACCCTATTTCTCCGCCCATCATTTCTATAAGGTCTTTGGTTACCACAAGACCAATTCCTGTACCTTCAATGCTAGAGTTCTCTTGGCCTAATCGGTTAAATGCGCCAAACACCTTAGGCTTATTGGCCTCTGAAATACCAATGCCTGTGTCAATAACATTTATTCTGACGGTATTGTTTTTTGTACTTTCCCAATCAAGACTAACACTTCCGCCTTCATGATTATATTTAATGGCATTAGTGATAAGGTTAATGATGATTTGTTTTAACTTGGTGTAATCAGCACTTACAGTAAATACTAAATCTGATAAAACATGAATTTGGATGTTAGCTTTATTGGCTAAGGGAGTTAGCAATGATAATGAATCATCAATTACATCTCTTAAATTCAACGGTTCAAT
>DAOWHF010000164.1:0-14705 GCA_030641565.1 Methylomarinum sp. | reverse complement strand
GTCATTTGAACTGAGTGATTTAATCTTTATATGTGAATCAGGCGTTGAAAAATACAGTGCCTAAAATATTCTTTGTTAAGGGAGAACCTTTGGCTGAGGGAGTTAACCTTTTAATTCGACTTTAAGATGATGGTAGAGCGGACTTTAGTCCGCCCTGTTTAAGTATTTAATGCATCGCTTCTGGGTTAGGAATGGCTTTTTCCCTCTGAAATACGCTGCTCTCTTCTTTCTTTTGCATGCTCCAGTTTAGAAAAAACCCTGAGGATATCCGTTGAGGAAAGGATTCCAACAAGTTTGGTGTCTTGGACAACAGGTAAAGCGCCTATTCTATTCTCAGCCATCAGTGACGCGGCATTTGAAACAAGCGTGTCAGGAGTAACAGTGATAACCCCTCGGTGCATGATATTTAGTACCTTTTTAGGAATGACATGTAGTTCAGTCCCTTTTTTGTTACTTTCTATCGCATTTGAGTTGCTTTTGGGGCCTAATGCTTTGTACATGTCTCTATCGGAAACGATACCCACTACTTTGCCTTTTTCTACAACGGGTAAATGTCGTACTTTTTCATAGTGAATTAAAAAAAACACCCTGTCGACCATGTCGTAAGGGTCAACTGTAAATACTTTTGAAGTCATTAATTCTTCTACGCGCATATGATTGTCCTTATTAGAAATAAAACTAGTCTATAAAGAATAAGGAAATTAATAGAATTTTACAAGAGCTTATAATGATTAGATGAAGTTTGTTCTTAGATGATTGATTTGTTTTTTGCAAAGTAGTAATGTCCTTTGATGATGGGGGAATTCTTTTGGAATATCCATGGGCTAGGATGCAGTGTAGAACACTAAAAGTGTCTTTGTATTACACATTCCTGAGCATATTGATAGTAATTGATATAAAATGATCATCAATTAAATAGATGATTAGATGGCTTTTTGTTCGTCTACTCGATTTATATTGTCAGTTTACTATTTTAGATTTTGGAGTTGGTTTTTTATGCGTATTATCCTTTTAGGTAGTCCCGGTTCTGGTAAAGGTACACAGGCACAGTTTATTACTGAAAAATATGGGATTCCTCAAATCTCGACTGGCGATATGTTACGTGCTGCCGTAAAAGAAGGAACACCATTAGGGCTAGAAGCTAAAAAAGTGATGGATGCTGGTGGTTTGGTTTCTGATGAAATTATTTTAGGATTGATTAAAGAACGTATCACTCAATCTGATTGTGAGAATGGTTTTTTGCTTGATGGCTTTCCTCGTACCATTGCACAAGCTGAAGGCTTGATTTCAATGCAGGTTGAGATAGACTATGTGATTGAAATTGCCGTTGAAGATGCTGAAATTATTAAACGTATGAGTGGCCGGCGCGTACATGCAGCATCTGGTCGTACTTATCATGTCGAATTTAATAAGCCCAAGCAGGAAGGTCTTGATGACGTGACGGGCGAAGCTCTTATTCAGCGAGATGATGATCAAGAAGATATCGTTAAAAAACGATTGGCTGTTTATCATGATCAAACTAAACCATTGGTCGATTTTTATTCTGCTGAGGACGTGTCAGTAAAATTTAGCTCAATCGCAGGTGTTGGTGCGGTGAGTGATATTACAGCAAAAGTATTAGCTGTTTTAGGTTAATTAAATATATAAATTATACCGTTAGATATCATTTGAATTAGGTTGGGCAGTTGCGTAACCAAATGAATTTGTATGGATACAATTATAAAGAACTTACGGTTTTCAAATTAGTAAAATAATGGTGGTACCATTATTAAGAGGTGTTTGAGTGTCAAAAACATATGATATAGCTGTTGTTGGTGCAACAGGTGCGGTAGGGGAAACCATGTTATCAATTCTGGAAGAACGTGATTTTCCAGTAGGTAAGGTTTATGCATTAGCAAGTAGTCGTTCTGTAGGTAAGCGTATTCCTTTTAAAGGATCAAGTCTACAGGTACAAGACTTGGCTGATTTTGATTTTTCAAAAGTGCAAATTGGTTTATTTTCTGCGGGTGGATCTATTTCCAGAGAGTTTGCACCTAAGGCTGCGGCAGCAGGGTGTATTGTTATTGATAATACTTCTGAGTTTCGCTATGACGAAGATATTCCTCTGGTTGTCCCTGAAGTCAATCCTGAGAAAATTGCAGACTACAAAACACGTGGTATTATCGCTAACCCTAACTGCTCAACTATTCAAATGTTAGTGGCTTTAAAGCCAATTTATGATGCGGTAGGAATTGATCGCATTAATGTTTGTACTTATCAAGCAGTTTCGGGAACAGGTAAGCAGGGTATAGAGGAGGTGGTTTCACAAACCGCTCAATTACTTAATGGAAAGCCAATAACAGCAAAAGTTTACCCTAAGCAAATCGCTTTTAATGTACTTCCACAGATTGATGTATTTATGGATAACGGCTACACCAAAGAAGAAATGAAAATGGTGTGGGAAACACAAAAGATATTTGCTGATGACTCTATTAATGTCAATCCAACGGCGGTTCGTGTACCTGTTTTTTATGGGCATTCAGAAGCAATACATATTGAGACTAAAGAAAAAATTACAGTAGCGACTATTAATCAATTATTAGAATCAGCGTCAGGTGTTACGGTCATGGATGAGCGTGTTGACGGTGGTTATCCTACGGCAGTAACTGAGTCATCGGGTAATGATGATGTGTTTGTCGGGCGTATCAGAGAAGATATCTCTCATGAGAAAGGTATTAATTTATGGGTGGTTGCTGATAATATTCGCAAAGGTGCGGCATTAAATAGCGTGCAAATTGCAGAAGAACTGGTAAAAAATTACATCTAGTCTATTCTTTGGATATATATATTTATAACTTCCGGAAACAGACTGTGGTAACAATTGTAAAGGAGATGCGTGGTGCGCAATTTAACTAAAACTTTAGCGGCGGTATCATTGTTAACGCCTGCTAGTGCTTATTCTCTAGGAATTGGCGATATTAAATTGCACTCAGCTCTTAATCAAAAACTTGATGCTGAAATTGCTTTATTGGTTTCAGCTGAAGAAAACGTCTCAGGCATTAAAGTGAGACTCGCTCCTCCAGAAAAATTTGATGAGGCAGGGGTGCCCTGGAATTATTTTCTTTCAAAAATTAAATTTGAATCTGTTGTAAGTGCCGATGGCTCAACTGTTGTTAAATTAAGTTCAAAAGAAGTATTAAGAGAACCTTTCTTAGACTTTCTGTTGGAAGTCAGTTGGGATAAAGGTAGTCTTTATCGAGAATTTACTGTTTTAGTTGATCCGCCTGTAGCATACACACAGCCAGTTGTGCCTGTTATACAAAAAGCTAAGCAGGTTGATGTGGAGTCTAAGCCTGAGCCTGTTGTTGCAATTTCTGATGTTGTCGATATTACTGTAGCGGATACTTCGTATGGCCCAACAGGTCACGCAGACTCTGTTTGGAAAATTGCAGAGCAGAGTAACCACCATCCTGATGTTTCTATAGAACAAATGATGATGGCCATTTATCAGGCCAATCCTAAAGCCTTCTATAAGAAAAATGTTAATGCCTTGATGGCAGGGCAAACGCTAGCTATACCAGAGAAAGAGGTTATTCTAAAACTGTCTCAAAAAGAAGCGTTAGCCGCATTTAAACAACAGGATAATATGTGGGCTGGGCGTGTTGATGCTAAAGCAGATGAACGGCGCGTCATTGCAGAAAAAACTCATATTAGTACTCAGCTAGAGCTTAAGGCTCCGGTAGAAGAAGAGATCGCTGCATCAGTGGTTATTGTGTCTGATGATGTGAAGTTTGATGCAACTGTAGAATCTGGTGAAGATGAGTTGGCAGTTTCTTCTAGTGAAGAAAGTCTGGCGTTGCAAGCTAGAATGGAAAAGCTAGAACAGCAATTGCTGCTGATGCAAAAAATGCTGACTTTGAAAGATGAGCAGATTGCCGCCTTGCAAAATAAAGGACAGTTAACAGATTCAGCTATAGTCGATACTGACGATAAAAAAACAGTTAAGCCTGAAGAAAAAGCTGAGCTTAAGCAAGAGACAGTTACCAGTGAAGTTAAACCGATAGTTGAAGCTCAGAAAAAAACAGCCGAAAAAGTAGTAAAAAAACCAAAACCCAAAAAAGTTGTTCAGCCAGAACCTGAACCCGAGTTGATAGCTGATTCATATGCATTGACGGTAGGTGGTATTGGTGTCTCTATTTTAGCTATACTTGGCTGGCTTTGGTGGCGTAAGAGAAAAGAGCAAGAAGAAGTTGAAACTGAGAGTATGTTTGCTTATGCAAGTGAAATCAGTTTGCCAGAATCTTCACTAGAAGAACTTTCTCATCCCGTTTTAGCTGATGAGCAGCCAACTCCTGTTACAGATGATTCGACATCTTACGATGTAGGCACTGTCGGTGAAAGTTCTTTCTTGAGTGAGTTTACACCCAGTGATTTTGATGCGTTTGATACAGATCAAAATGAGGTTGATCCTATTTCAGAAGCGGATGTTTATCTGGCTTATGGTCGTTATCAACAAGCTGAAGAATTAATGCGGCAGGCAATCATCGATCAGCCAGATAGAGATGAATGTAAGTTAAAGTTATTAGAAATATTTTACGCTAACGAGAATGCCAGTGCTTTTGAGACATATGCAACGGAACTTGTAAGTGCGGGAAAAGATAGTGATCATGCATTTTGGGTAAAAGTGACTGATATGGGGGCTGAATTAGCACCTGAGTCATCTTTGTTTGCTGCAAAGGGTGAAGAAAAAGCAAGCTTTGAAAGTGCGCCTCTTGATGATGAGGTGGCTTCAATTGATGATAAAAAAGATTCATTATTAGCTGAAGACACAAGAGATTCACTAACTAATGTAGACTCAGAGGAAGAAAGTAGCTCAGAAATGGATTTTGATTTGTCAGTTTTTGATGAAGATGATGATCTTAGCTCTGGTGATGAGACAGAAGTTAAAGATGATAATGAGCTTGATTTTGATTTAAGTGTATTTGATCTTGATGATTCGACTGCTGAAAAGTCAGAAGAGATAGAAGAGACAGAACATAAGCTTGAAGGCGTTGAGACAGTTGATTTTGATTTAAACACGCTTGCTCTGGATGATTCTGTAGCTGAATCACCGGCTGATAGTGCAAGTAAGCTTGATGAGCTGGAATCTTTTGATTTTGATCTGGATACACCTGCTGAGCTCGAAACAAAGGATCAAGAAACTGAAGAGTCAGTCTTGAGTCCAGACTTGGATACTAGTGACAGTTTAGAAAGCTTTGATTTTGATTTTGATTTAGAGGCACCTGCTGAGGTCGAAGCAAATGATCAAGAAACTGAAGAGCTAGTCTTGAGTCCAGACTTAGATAGTAGTGACAGCTTAGATAGTTTTGATTTTGATAACGCATTCCCCGAAGCTGGTAGTACAAGCCCTGATAATAATGAGCCGCTTGTTGAAGAGAGCGTCAGTTCAAGTAAGCCCGATGAGCTGGAATCTTTTGATTTTGATCTGGATATACCAGGGTCTGAATCTGCATTAAATATAGATGCAGGTGTTTCGGATCTGACTGATATGGATGAACTGGAAACCAAAATAGATTTGGCAAAAGCATATATTGACATGGAGGATTTTGATGCGGCAAAGAATATTGCAGAGGAAGTACTTGAAAAAGGCAATGCTGAACAAAAAGCAGAAGCCCAAGCTATCATAGATCAATTGAAATAGTTGGTAGAAAAATCAAACGAAAAAAGCCCTTAATAGGGCTTTTTTTGTGACTGATGTATTTTCAAGTTGCTAAAGGGGCTCTGATTGTTCTCGGGCAGGTGCTAAAATGTCATGACTTATCTGTAACATGTCTGGTGAGCTTTGATAATTGATTGTTTATGCTGTTTTTTAATGCCAGAAACGTAATAATTTTGTTTTTTAAACGATGAAAGTTAGTCGTTATTTGGGAAGTGTCCTTTTTAGATAGGCTTATTTCCATCGCTTTAGCTAGTGTCTGAATATCTGTGAATCCGCAAAAACTCACTGATCCATGTAGTTTATGTGCTATTTTTTCGGCTAAAGCAAAGTTGTTAGTTTCTAAGGCATGTTCTATTGATTGAGATTGTTGTTCTAGTTCTTTAAATAATTTATTAAATATGGTGGCTGCTAGATCGCTATTTCCTGATGTTTTTTCCATTAGTTTTGCCACATAATTTATTTTGTCCGTTTTATCATCAGCAACGATGCGATCATCGGTTAGCCATAAGTCAAGAATTTCGGACAATGGCTCTAATAAAACAGGTTTAATTAGGCATTCATCAAAACCTGATTCAATCAGAGTTTTTCTTTGGTGGCTTTGTGCATGCGCAGTAATTGCAATAACAGGTGAGTCTTTATTGATTGAATCAGACTGCTTGATTATTTTTATGAGATCTTGGCCGCTAAAGTAGGGCATTTGTAGATCTAAAAAAATGAGATCGTATTTGTTACTTTGTAAGTAAGAAAGTGCTTCTTTGCCATTGTCAGCCAGGGTTATGTTTTTGCAATAGGTTTCAAGTTGCGATTTTAATAACAATCTGTTTATTTCATTATCATCAGCTATAAAAATAGAAAAAGAATTTTTTTCTGGATAGTTATCGGGACTAGTGAATTCGGGTGAAGGAAGAGAAGGCTTGGTTTCGTTACATGTATTAATTAGATTCTTTAAGTAACTGGAACGACAAGGGAGAGGTAAAACATTTTTGGATAATGCTTTTTTATGAGTGCCAAGGAAAATAATGCGGCCTTCTATTGAAAATAACTGCAGTCGGCTAGTTATACTTTTAATATCATGGGTTTTATTGTTTTCATCAGCATAGAAAATGACAGTATATTTGTTGCCTTGATGTGAACTGAGTTGAGGTATAGAGCTAACAGCTGTTGAATTGAAGCCAAGATGACTTAACTGTTTGATAAAGGCTTTTCTTCGTGGTTTGAAGTTGTCTATTAGCAGAATAGTGTGTTGTTGTGTTATTGGTGGTTGCTCTGCTGAGGCTAGTGCGACAGGGATATGAAACCAAAAGGTTGAGCCTATGTTGATTTGGGTACAAACCCCCAGCTTTCCTCCTAGACGCTTAATGATGTTCTTACAAATAGTAAGGCCAAGTCCTGTACCTAGTTCATTGTTAACGGCATATTCACTTGTTTGCAAGAAAGGCTGAAATAAATCATCTATTTGGTCTTTATGAATACCTGCACCGGTGTCTGAAATTGAAATAAACAGGCTGTTGTTTTTAAGTAAATGACAGCGGACAAGGATATGTCCTTGATGGGTAAATTTACAGGCATTACCGAGTAAATTGGTAATTAATTGTTGTAAGCGAAGAGGGTCGGTAGAAATGAGGTCTGGAATATTATTGTCAATGTCAATAATAACTTGAACCTTGTCTGACACTGGGATAATAGTCGTTACGCAGTTTTCAATGTTTTCTCTAAGGCTAAAGTTTGAAATGTGGATTTTAAAATTCCCCGTTTCGAGACTGGAGTAATCAAGGATTTCGTTGACAATAGTTAAAAGGCTGGAAGCTGATGACTTAATAAGCTGAGCTTGATCAGATTGTTGTAAAGATAATTTAGATTTTGTCAGTAGTTCGATAAAACCCAGTATGCCATTCATTGGGGTGCGTATTTCATGACTAATGTGCGCAAGAAACTGTGATTTTGTTTTATTTTGATTAATTGCTAATTGAGAACTTTTTTCCAGTGATTGATTTTTTTCTTCTAAGCTAGCCAATGTGGTATTTAATTCCTTAACGGCAAGATCAATTTGCTGCATTAAATTGTTTTGCGTTCCCTGTAGGCGCTCAGCCATAGTGTTAAAACTTTGGCATAAGAGATTTATTTCTGATGTGTTGCTAGCCTTTGCTCGTGCATCCATTTTCCCATTAGCTAAGTCATTAGCCTTTTTTGTTAGGTTTATGATGGGCTGACTTATTGTTTTACTTAGGCGTAGAGCTAATAAAATGGTGAATATAATGCCTGTAAAAGTCATTAAAAGGCTATTTAAAAGATAAACTTTTTGTTTTTTATGGGTGTTTTGTAGCGATAACGTCACTTTAACCGCGCCAATTATTTTTGCAGGCAGTGGGTGGGGGGATTGATCAAATGACGAGATGTTTGCCTCATCTGATGTTTGTTTTAGGGTATGGATTGTCACTGGGTGTTGGAAGTAAACCAGTTCATGCTCAGGGGGGAGAGTTGCTTGTTCTGATTGTGCTAAAGAATTGCCTAAGCTATCCAAAATATGCACAGAAACAATATCAGGGTCATCCATTAATCCTTTTGTTATTTCATTTAATACCTCTGTATTTGCAGAAAAAACACCATAGATACTGGAGATGGCAAGCTGGTTGGTGGTGACTTGGCCTTTGTTTTTTAAGACGTTTTCAAGGTCGAGATAATGGTGCTGGATAAAGTAATAGGCAAGAGAGGTGACGAGTAGAAAGGTGGGGATAATTGCGAGTAGTAAAAGGCGAAATTGAATGCCCGTTAGATTCATTTTATTGCCTATATGATGTATAAAGAGGTGTTAGAAATAAAAGAAATGTCTTTTTGTTGACTAATTAAGTAAATGCTAATATTCTTTGTGAGGTAGTGCTATCTTTTAATTTTTACAAAATGCATAAGAATAATAATATCGCATTTTCATTCCAATGTGTGAGGAGAAAGGTTATGGCTCGAATAGTTGTGTTAGGTGCTGGTATCGGTGGCGTTCCTATGGCGTATGAAATGAAAGAAATGGTGGGTAATGAACATGATGTAACTATCATTTCTGATTCACCAACCTTTCATTTTGTTCCTTCTAACCCTTGGGTTCCACCCAAATGGCGCAAACCTGAAGATTTAAAAGTTGAATTAGCACCGGTAATGAAAAAGAAAGGGATTGAGTTTATTCATAAGGCGGCAGCAAAAGTTGATCCAGAGAACAATCAAATACAAATGGATGATGGGTCAACAGTTGCCTATGATTATCTGATCATTGCAACAGGGCCTCGTTTGGCATTTGATGAAGTGCCGGGTCTAGGGCCTGAAGGATATACCTCGTCAGTGTGTCATGTCGATCATGCGGCAATAGCATCTAAGGACTGGGATGCGTTTATGGAAAATCCAGGGCCTATTGTTATAGGAGCAGTTCAGGGAGCCTCTTGTTTTGGACCGGCTTATGAATATTTGATGATTTTGGAGACAGAATTACGAAAAAGAAAAATCCGAGATCAAGTGCCTATGACTTTTGTAACTTCAGAACCTTATATAGGGCATTTAGGGTTGGGTGGCGTTGGTGATACTAAAGGATTACTAGAAAGTGCTTTACGTGAAAAAACCATTAAGTGGGTCACGAATGCCAAAGTCGATAAAATTGAAGAGGGCATGATGTATGTGACTGAAGTCGATGAAAAGGGTGAAGATAAAGAAAAGCATGAGCTTCCATTTAAACATTCAATGATGCTTCCTGCATTTACGGGTGTGGACGCGGTTAGAAATGTTGATGTTGAAGGCTTAATTAATCCCCGGGGATTTGTGCTTGTTGATAAATATCAGCGTAATCCGACCTTTAAAAATATATATTCAGTAGGGGTTTGTATTGCATTGCCTCCTGTAGAGAAAACACCTTTACCTGTAGGAACACCGAAAACAGGCTATATGATTGAGTCAATGGTGACAGCAACAGCACATAATATTAGAGATGAATTGGCGGGAAAAGAACCGTCAGATATACCTAGTTTAAGTGCATTATGTTTGGCTGATTTAGGGGATACAGGGGTGGCATTTTTAGCCGTACCTCAAATTCCGCCTAGAAATACCACGTGGGCTAGTCACGGGCGATGGGTGCATTGGGCAAAAGTGGGGTTTGAAAAGTATTTTATGCGTAAAGTAAGGAAAGGCATTAGTGAGCCATTTTACGAAAGGATAATGCTTAAAATAATGGGTGTAGTTCGATTAAAATAGGAGGTAAAAATGACTATAGATCGATTGGTAATGGCTATTGCGGGGACTTTTATATTAATTAGCGTGGGTTTAGCTCTATTACATTCTCTTAATTGGTTGTGGTTTACCGCTTTTGTGGGAGCAAATCTATTTCAAGCGGCATTTACTGGGTTTTGTCCATTGGCAATAATATTAAAGAGGTTGGGAGTGAAGCCTGGCTGTGCTTTTTAAAATATACTCCGCGGGGTTAAGTTTTTGGCTTTTATCTTGAGTTGATTTTTGTTGATAGCAACGACTGTATGGATACAGGAGGTAGAGCAACGCAGGAGCAGTTGCCGAGGCACTGAAATAAGCGCGAAGCACATGGATGTGCAAGTGTCGCATGAAGCAGGAGCTGGTTGCGACCATAGCAAGCTACGTAACTATTTCAGTAACGCAGCTATCAGCACAAATCAGCCAATAGAAAACCGAAAACTTGGCCGCACGGAGTATACAATTTTAAAAGTGGCAAATAAAGGGAGGGATGGTTACATTTCTCCCTTTTTTTGTATTTAAAGATTATCTAACAGTAGTATCTCAATAGATTTATCTATCTTATTCTTTTAAAGGTATCTTTTTTCTTGTATTATCGAAGCAGTTAATCAAGACTTGGTCTTGAGTTCTGTGTCGTAATGGCGTCACGGATCCGGCTTGTATTGTATGCTATTGAAATATAAGTCTATTAATAAGATGGTAGTAATATTGCTTTAATAAAAACTAGGGCAGCTAAAGTCTTGGGCAGATGCCTAAGTATGCCTCATAAAAAACGATAGATAACAGTGATAATAGAGGAACGTGATGGCTGAAAATGAATTGGAAGAGGGTAGCAAAAAGAAATCTTCAAAATTAATAATGATTCTTGTTGCTGTGATCTTGTTTTTAGCGGGTGGCGGTGCAAGTTTTTACTTTTTGCCTGGGGATTCTGCCGAGACAGAGGCAGAGCTGGTTGAAGGGGAGGCTGAACCGATTAGTGAAGCTGTTTACTACGATTTAGGTAAGTCTTTAATTGTCAATTTTCCTAAAGGTTCAGGCGCAAGTTTAATTCAAATTTCTGTTACTCTTTTGGTTGAAGATGAGGAGAGCATAGACGCATTGAAAAAACATGAGCCCATGATGCGTAATAATTTGTTAATGGCAATTAGTGCCAAAGGTTCTGCTAATTTAATGACTAGAGAAGGAAAAGAAGCACTTCGTGCTGAGATGCTAAAGGAAATAGGTAGTGTCATGGAAAAAATGACAGGGCAAAATAAAGTGAAAGACATTTTTTTTACTACATTTGTGATGCAGTAATATGTCTACAGCAGATCTTCTTTCACAAGATGAAATTGATGCACTTTTGCATGGTGTTGACGATGGTGATGTTGAAACTGAGACTTCTGAAGGAGATGATGGAAATACCAGGTCTTATGACTTTAATAGCCAAGAGCGGATAGTTAGAGGCAGGATGCCCACGCTGGAAATGGTTAATGAGCGTGTGGCTCGATATTTCCGGATATCACTTTTTAATTTTCTTAGGCGATCGGCAGAGATTTCTATCTCAGGTATACAAATTCAGAAGTTTTCAGAATATATTCAGGGTTTATTTGTTCCTACAAACCTTAATGTCGTTAGGTTTTCACCGTTAAAAGGTCGGGCTCTGATTGTTATGGAGCCTCGATTGGTTTTTACAGCGGTTGATAATTTTTTTGGTGGCGGTGGGCAGTTTTATAACAAGGTCGAGGGGCGTGAATTTACGCCAACTGAAATGCGTGTTATTCGACTGATTATTGATTTATTGTTTAAGGATTTAAAAGAAGCCTGGAAGCCTGTAATAGAGCTCGAATTTGAGTATTTGAATTCAGAAGTTAATCCACAGTTCGCAAATATTGTCAGTCCAACCGAGATTGTGGTTGTTTCAACTATTCATGTGGAACTTGAAGGCGGGGGCGGTGATATTAGTATAGCTATGCCTTACGCGATGATAGAGCCAATTCGTGAATTATTAGATGCAGTCGGTAGTGATAGAGGTGAAATAGATGGCGGCTGGCAAGAAAATTTTAGGAAGGAAGTGCTGCGTAGTGATGTCCCTTTAAATAGTCTGTTGGTTGAGAAAAAAATGACTATTAAAGATGTCATGGGTTTTCAGAAAGGTGATGTTATTCCTATTGATATGCCAGAATCAGTGCTTGTTCAAGCAGAAGGAGTCTCTATCTTTAAGGGAAAGGTTGGATTGTCAGATGGTAATTATGCTGTTCAAGTGATAGAAAAGTTAACCCAGGATTCAATGTAGAGTTCTGTGTTGATGATTGCTTTTGGGCATAATTAAGTACATTTTTGTAGTAATAAGGTAACAGAATGAGCGAAGACGAAAACGAAGAAGGATTAGGCGATGATTGGGGTGCTGCAATGCAGGAGCAGGGGGATGCCGAAGCTGGAGCAGATGCTGACTGGGGTGATGCGCTAAAAGAGCAAGAGGATGCCGAAGTTATGGAGTCTGCTCAGTTTAATGAATTAGAGACTCAAGGTGAAGTTAATTCCTCTAATGCAGATATGTCAACAGCTGACCTTAAGTTAGATGTTATTCTGGATGTGCCGGTTACTGTTTCAATGGAAATAGGAAGAACCAATATCAATATTAGAAACCTGTTACAACTTAATCAAGGATCCGTGATTGAATTAGACAGGTTTGCTGGTGAACCAATGGATGTTCTGGTTAATGGTACTTTAATTGCTCACGGTGAAGTGGTTGTTGTAAATGATAAATTTGGTATTCGGTTAACTGATGTTATTAGTCCAACTGAGCGTGTTAAGAAATTAGGTTAATGTTTTCTGGGACGCTAATAAAACAAGGAGTAATAGCTTGAGAGCTTTAATTATCAGTAGTTTTATTTTTTTGTATTATCCTTTGTCGGCTGTGGCTGCAATAAGTTCTGATAATAAAACAATGGATAATACAGTGTCTTATGGGCATATACTAAACTGGTCTTTGGGCTTGCTTGTTGTTTTGTGTTTATTTTTTGCTTGTGTTTGGTTTATGCGAAAAATGGGTGTTTTATCGATAAGCCCAAAACAAAGTATGAGAGTGGTTACTGGTTTGTCTTTGGGGGTGCGAGAAAAACTGGTTTTGGTACAAGTGGGTGACAGACAGCTGGTTTTAGGGGTTACACCGGGAAGGATTGATAATTTATTAGTACTTGAAGGGGATGACCAGTTGTTTCTAGATAAGTCTGGCAGTGAAGAAAAAAATGAGTTTTCCTTAAAGCTTAAGCAAGTCATGGCAGGTACTGGAAATGAGTAAGTGCTGGTTAGTTTTTTATAGTGTTTGCGGTTTTTTAATACCTGTGGCATCGGCTTGGGCGGTTCCAGGTATAGATGCGGTAACAGTGACGACTAACCCTGATGGTGGGCAAAGTTACACTGTCACTATCCAGATTTTGGCTTTGATGACAATGTTGACGGTATTGCCATCTTTGCTGTTAACCATGACATCCTTTACCCGTATTATGATCGTGCTAGGCTTGTTGCGCCAGGCAATCGGTACGGGGCAGGCACCAAACAATCAAGTCTTGCTTGGTCTGTCTTTATTTTTAACCATATTTATTATGATGCCTGTTTTTGACAAGGTAAATACGCAGGCTGTACAGCCTTATATGGAAGAAAAAATTGACGTGACTACTGCAATTGAAAGAGCATCAGAGCCATTTAGACAGTTTATGATGAAGCAAACTCGAGAAGCCGACCTGGAGTTATTTATGAGAGTTTCTGGGCGAGAAGACTTTGAGACGGTTGATGACGTACCTTTTACTTTATTATTGCCGGCCTTTGTCACGAGTGAGCTTAAAACAGCATTTCAGATTGGGTTTTTAATTTTCTTGCCTTTTTTGGTTATAGATCTAGTGGTTGCCAGTGTTTTGATGTCCATGGGGATGATGATGTTATCGCCGATGATTATTTCATTACCTTTCAAAATTATGCTGTTTGTTTTAGCTGATGGCTGGTCTTTAGTTTTAGAAATGTTGGCTGCGAGTTTTTATGTGTAACAGTTCATTAATAATTTTATTTCAAGAGCTTGGATTATGACACCAGATGTTATCTCAGCGTTAGCTCAAGAGACAGTAGTGGTTTCAATAAAATTGGTCGCACCTGTTTTGCTATCCTCGTTGGCTGTTGGGGTCATTATTTCTATGTTTCAAGCGGCGACACAAATTAATGAACAAACCTTAACCTTTATCCCCAAACTTCTTACCATTATAGTGGTGCTTATGATTGCTGGTCCTTGGATGTTACAAGTGATTATTGATTATTTTCAAAATTTGATGCATAAAATCCCTGAGCTTATAGGCTAAAGCTAGTGAGTTTTACAGAAGATGAGTTGTTATCTGCTTTAGCCTCATATGTCTGGCCATTCATGCGTATTAGTTCAATGTTTATCTCCATACCTGTATTTAGTGTTCGTGCACTACCCGCGAAGATTCGAGTCATAGCGGGATTATTAATTACCCTTGTTGTAGCGCCTTTATTACCAGATATGCCAAATGTCGCAATATTTAGTTATTTGGGCTTTATGATAACGGTTCAACAGATTGCTATTGGTTTAGCGACGGGTTTTATTTTGCAGATGGTTTTTTCTGTCATGCTGGTAACAGGGCAAAGTATCGCTTTTAGTATGGGCTTGGGGTTCGCTTCCATGGTCGACCCAGTGACGGGGGTGCAAGTACCTGTTGTTGCGCAAATATTTGTGGTTTCTACCAGCTTAATATTTTTAGGGGTTAATGGACATTTG
>DAOWHF010000037.1:0-6291 GCA_030641565.1 Methylomarinum sp. | reverse complement strand
TTGCTAACTCCCCAGACCAATAGCGGCTAGTTCATATTATAGTTTCATTAAATTATAAACTTATCTGTACTGATATGATCGGACATATTTAAAAATTGATCATAATCAAATCGTACAGTAAAAGACCGTCATCGACCCATAGAAGCCTGTCACTTTGTACTTACAATACTTTTAATATGTAATTTTAATTGCATTAAATACCATCTTTCTTAAAAGTCACGGGTATATAAAACACTGATAATCCTGCAATAATGCCGATCATTCCTTCGTATATAGTATTGTTCCACCCAATATACCGCCATAAAAGCGAGACACCTAAACCAATAAACACTGCGAATAGGCTCCTGTTTTGACTTGGCTCTTTGCCTAGACATAAGACAATTAACAAAGGGGCAAAAGCACTGGCTAAACTAGACCAAGCCATAATCACCAAACTGAAAACACTTTGGCTATTAACCAACGCCCAGATTAAAGCGGCTATTGTGATAAAAACAGTACCCGCTTTTAGTAAGTGAGTATTTTCAATTTTATGAGGTAATAAGTCATGCGTGAGTGCAGCTGAGCAGCTTAATATTAGCGAGTCTGCTGTGGACATGGTGGCAGCAAAAATACCTGCGAGAATTAAACCGACAAAAGCGGGTGATAATAATTGCATAGCCATGGTGGGGAGTGCTAATTCGGCATCGAATGTTCCAGTATCTAGCAAATAGATGCGAGACAATAAGCCTATCCCCGTTGCCATGCTATAAAAAATCAAATACCAGCTGTAATACCATAATCTCGCTTGACGCATTTTGCTAGCATCATTTAATGCCATAAAACGAACCATCACATGTGGCTGTCCTATGACGGATAAACCTGCAAACATCCAGCTGATAGCAAATAAAATACCCCCCGCCAAGCCTGGCAGTGCTAAATCTTTTGGAAACCAATCCATAAAGCCTTCAATAGCGCTCATCTGGTCGATCGCATTAGAAACGCCACCTAGTGAGCTAATAGCCGTTACCAACAAAAAGCCCATGGAAAATATCATGACCACAGATTGCGCCGCATCTGTCCAAATTGATGCGCGAATACCACCAGCAAAACAATACAGCACCACCATGATGCTACCTAATACCGCACCAGCCCACATAGGCCAGTCAAATAGGACATGTAGCGCTTTACTGCCCGCTACTAATTGCGCACTGGCATAAGCCAATAAAAAGAGCAGTGAAATAAGCGCAATCGTTCGCTGTAATACCTTATGCCTCTGGCCGTACCAATGACTTAATATACCCGCATAACTGACTTCGGCTGTTGCTTCTGTTGCTTTACGCAAGCGAGCATGCACCAGAATAGAGGCCAGAAAATCTCCCGCAATCCAACCTAGCATTAACCATATTGAAGCAAGACCGGTAGCATAAGTGTAGCCAATAATGCCTATAAACATATAGCCGCTATTATTGGTTGCCACTGCTGACAGACCGACTAAACTGGGTGAAATAGAGGCGCTGGCGAGATAATAATCTTCTTTGGTATCTTGGCTTTTAAAAAAAGAGCTAATACCGATAGCGACAAACAGCGCCATAAAACATATAAAACTGATAATCAATTGAGTGTTCCTTGAAGAAAATTCTATGCCTAGTTATCTGGGTTGAGTCTTGAATAGCAGTGATTGAATTGGCGCTGTTTTTCACTTGCCGCGTAGATAGTTGCAGCCGTTTTTAGCTGTTTATTGCTTCTCCGATTAACTCATAAGCCCCATCGGCATTATGTACTTCTTTACCATTAAGCGGCGGGTTAAAGACGCAAGCCATCTTCATTTCTGTAAAGGCACGTAATATATGCTGATCATGCTGATCCAGTATATAAATTGAACCTGATGTTATCGGATGTTTTTGGCCATCACCCAAAGTTTCAACTTCACCTTCTCCAGATATGCAATAAACAGATTCCAAATGATTTTGATAGTGCATTTGAAAGTCTGCTCCCGCATAAATTGTGGTGATATGGAAAGAGAATCCCATATTGTCATCTTTTAATAATAAGCGGGTGCTTTCCCAATTACCATCAGGCGATACGATACGGCGCTGCGTTTGCTCCGCTTCTTTGAGTTGTCTAACAATCATAATATTTTATTGAACGAATAGTTCTTAAGAATTAATACCAAAATAATCTTTTTCTTCTGGAATAGAATCTTCCTTAGCGCAAACTTCTTTTATTGCCTGCTCAATAATATCCAGACCTTTTTTTAAGTTTTCATCACTAATAATGAGTGGACATAGAAACTTAACCACTTGATCATCAGCGCCGCTGGTTTCGATAATCATATTTTGTTGAAAGGCTTTGTGGGTGATTTTTCCTGCTAAATCACTGTTAATACAATTTATTCCCTGAAACATACCGCGTCCACGCGTGCTGAAATTACCTTCTCCATATTGATCAACAATGGTTTCCAGGCGTTTTGATATATAGTCACCTTTACGCTTTACTTCCTTAGAAAAAGCATCATCTGACCAATAGGTATCAATAGCGGCTTTCGCGGTAACAAAAGCAAAACTATTGCCTCTAAACGTTCCATTATGCTCACCGGGTTTCCATTGATCTATTTCCGGTCTGATAAGCACCATGGCAAAAGGTAGACCGTAACCACCCAATGATTTAGATAGCGTCACTATATCGGGATAAAGGCCTGCTTCTTCAAAAGAAAAAAAGCTTCCCGTGCGCCCACAACCCGCCTGAATATCATCAACAATCAATAAAACATCATGTTTTTTACAAGTAACTTGTAGGTTTTTTAACCATTCAAAACTAGCGGCATTAATACCACCTTCACCCTGAACAGTTTCAACAATAACGGCAGCGGGTAGATCAATACCACTACTAGAATCAGAAAGTACTTTATCCAAATAAGCAATGGTGTCTATCTCTTCACCTAAATAACCATCATAAGGCATGCGACTTACACCATTAAGACTCACACCTGCCGCACCACGATGATGCGAGTTACCCGTTGCCGCTAATGCGCCTAAACTCACACCATGAAAACCATTGGTAAAGGCAATAATATTTTCACGCCCTGTGACATTTCGGGCTAATTTTAGTGCTGCTTCAACTGCATTAGTCCCTGTTGGACCTGTAAATTGAAGAACATATTCCAAGCCTCTAGGCTTTAATATTTTTTCATTGAAAGTTTCAAGAAACTCACCTTTAGCTTTGGTATGTAAATCTAAGCCATGAGTAATGCCATCGCTATGGATATAGTCGAGTAATTTCTCTTTGAACAAAGGATTATTATGCCCATAATTTAAAGTACCAGCCCCTGCAAGAAAATCTAAATATTGGGTGCCTTCTTCATCATAAAGCAGTTCACCGACGGCTTTATTAAAAATACGTGGGAATGAGCGCGCATAAGACTGTACTTCAGATTCAATTTCTTCAAAAATTTTCATATATACTTTTTATTTATTCGGTTAAGTGGACCAATCCTTACCAACATTTCAGTGTCATGAGCATTATCAAGGTGTTTCTCGCGATCAAACATGATTGAGCTATGGAGTTCAGTATTTAACTTACTAGACAGGCCATTGAATAAGGCCCAAGAGGCCTTATTTGATTCGGTAATAGTCGTTTCAAGATACCTAATGTCATTACAAAGGGGGCGATCAAGTATGTGTTGTAACATGCGCGTTGCAAGTCCTTGACCACGCGCTTGGGTGCCAACAGCTACCTGCCAAACAAACAAAATATTCGGTCTATCAGGAACAACATAGGCTGATATAAATCCTACCACTTCACCTTGAGAAATAGCGGCTACAGATGTGCTGGAAAAATGACTACATTGCAATAAGTTGCAATATAAGGAATTTGTATCTAAAGGGGGGCATTGGGAAATTAGTTTAAATACCTTTGAACCGTCTTCTGGTAAAGGCTGACGTAGATTGATAACTAAACTTTTAATAAAAATAACACCAAATTTGTATACACATCTAATTATTTATTCTATGGAAAAATTTCCTAAAAGCTGATATTTCAATAGATTAAACTGAATGGGTAAGATTTAAATTGTCTTTTTATAATATATTATTTAGAGAACAAAATATAGTGAACTAAATAATATTTCATCATCAAGAGACTTGGAACACATCTAATCTAAGCACTGAAAAGCATTAATTAGTGCATGTTTTTAAAGATTTTGCTGCACCAAGATATAAAAAATATTGGACTGCAATCACTCATGAATCAGCTTATAATCAACCTATTTTTGCAAATGATATAAGGTGAGCTTTTGAACCGAATCGAAGATGTACTTATTGCTCTGCGTCGCGTAATAAGAGCAACCGACTTACACTCAAAATATCTAGAAAAAACAACAGGGCTAACGGCTCCACAGATTTTGTTACTTCAAGCGATTAGTACGATGGGGCAAGCAACGATAGGGGAATTGGCTAATAAAATAAGCCTTAGTCAAGCAACAGTGACAACAGTTTTGGATAGACTGGAAAAGCGTAACCTAATTACTCGGCAACGTTCGGAACAAGATAAACGAAAGGTGCATGCTTACCTAACAGAGGAAGGGTCTAAAGTGCTGATTAATGCGCCACTACCGCTACAAGACCAATTTACTCAACAGTTTTCTGATCTTCAAGAATGGGAAAAGACCATGATCATTTCGTCGCTACAGCGTGTTGCTCAGATGATGGATGCACAAGATATAGATGCATCTCCAGTACTGGATGTTGGGATTTTAGACAGGCAATGTACTGAACTTAATAATAGTAAGGTTTTGCCTAAAGATGATAAGGCCTAATAAAGGTAAGTATTTTGACTCTCGAATACCTGCTTTTGGCTGTTTTGAGACAATAAGAAATGATAATTTTGGTTCTTTGACATATTGTCAGCATGAATAAAAACCAATTTGTGAATCTGTCCGATCAAGTTTGAGCTACTACAACTTATCTGAATCCAGGTTTAACACTCTCCACTTTGTTCAGAATAGCTGTCATTCTCATTTTTTATACATTTACAAGCTCCATTATCTATGCAGATAGATACAGGCTATTCTTTTGCACTCTTTTTCATCTTTATTTCCATACAAAAGACTGGACCTGAACATTGAAATTGCACGATCAACCTTCTGAATACAAGACAATTAAAGCATCCCCTATTTTTGTCTAACCCTATTGGCTAATTTGCAAAATGAATACTCCACAGCTTCGCACTGCATAATACTATCCATTAGCAGGAAACATCAGAACACTAATATTATCTTGATACATTTATTGTTAAGAACGTGCCTTTTCAAAGGTCATGGTCGGACTGTATACACGACTGTCCAAACGTTGCCAGATTTGACCATTTGGAGTGGTTATTAATCTCGCTATTAACTGAGTAATTTTCTATCATTATCAGAAGTATCCTATCCCATTAAACCAGAACAGTGATGTAAAGTGTAAAATCCTCTTGTTTTAGACTTTTTTTATTTCTATGTTTATGTAAACTCCCTCAACCACTGCTGTACCTCCTGCTTTAGTTTTTGCCTATCTGCAACACTAAATCGGCTATTATCAAAGCGATACTGATAATGCATTTTGCTAATTACCAGCAATTCTCTATTGTTGATACGCTTTACCCAGCCTGTAATTGATTCATTAGCTAAACGCGCATTACCCGTCCCTGACAACGCTTGCTCAATTTGATATAACTCAGAATCTTTTCCTGGTAAATCAAAATAATCTTGCCCCTCAGCTGTCTTAGTTGGCTGTTTTAACAGCTGATTACGCGAAATAATTAGTCGCCATACTAAAACCAGTACTAATATGGCTGCAATACTTAATAAGACCACTTTATCATCAGTCTGATTAGTTGCTAATAGCTGCTGATATCGCCATTGTTTATAGTTAAAATAGATTGAGGAAAACACATCATAAACAGGCTGCCATAAATCCGCTTGTTCTTCTTCAATATCTAACCACTGAGATGGCGTTGAATCGACTTCTTGCCAAATACCATCTATATAAGCAATTGACCAAGCATGTGCGTGGCGGCGACGGACTATATACAGCTGCTCTAGTGCATTAAACTCTTGCATGGCATAACCATTTGCTAATCGTGCAGGTATACCATAACTTCTTAATAGCAACGTACTCGCTACGGCAAAGTATTCACAGTGCCCTGCTTTACGTTTAAGCATAAACATTTCCAGCGCTCTATCTGTATTTGATTCTTTACCTAAAAACAAAGTGTAATAATAATTGTGCTGAAAAAACTGTTTAATAGTGTGTGCAATAACAACAGGCGATTTATTTT